>CABSGW010000077.1 GCA_902477365.1 uncultured Prevotellaceae bacterium | reverse complement strand
CACTTATTACGATCTGTATGACTTTTATCATGCTTACGCGCTGCCGGCCGAGGTGACGAGCCGTAATTATGCGTTTTTGGAACAGATTCAGGATTCCGTGAAGCGGAATTTGACGGATCCGGCCCGGCAGGCTATGACCATTCATTATGCCGTTTACGACGAACATCAGATGATAAACCAACTGAAAGCTCACTTCAAGAAAGTACCCGATGAGCACAAAGGGGTGGTGGCAACGGTTATTTCGAATAAATATTTCATGATACGCGATGTGGCCCGCCGCGACTATTATTGGGCGTTGGCGGCTATCTATAATTTGCGCACCGCACGTCACGAGAACGAGGCGCTTACGCGGCTGGCCATCCGCTTGTTTGAAACGGGCGACAAGGAACGGGCCGTTCGCTACACGCTGGCGGCCTTTGACGATGCGCGTATCTACAACACCCGTATCCGTAAGGTGGAGGTGGCGGCTCCGTTGGCAAAGGGACTGGCCTATACCCTGGAGCAACAGCGTCGGACAGAGCGTCAGCTGACGGTGTGGCGGTGGGTCTGTGCAGGACTGGGTGTATTGCTGCTTGGCGGCGGTGGGTACGTGTGGTGGAGCTACGGTACAAGGAAACGGCGGATGAAGGTTTTTGAGGAAAAATACCGGGAGACTTGTGCCGACGTGGAACTGCTGCGGAGTGACGTTGAGACGAAGAATGAATATGTGACCCGCTTCCTGGAATTGAGCCTGGATGCGGTATTCAGGGTGGAGCAGGTACGGAATATGGTGCTGATGAAGCTGAAGGCCGGCGATACGGAACGCTTGCAGAAGACCCTGAAAGACCCGTCTCAGTTCGGTGAGTTCCAGAAAACGTGCCTCAAACGATTCGATATAGCCTTTCTAAGGCTTTATCCGGATTTTACGAAAACGGTCAATGCGTTGTTACAGCCGGAGGGACAGATAGAATTGCCCGACACGGAATTTCTGAACAACGAACTGCGCGTTCTGGCCTTCATGAGGTTGGGCATAACCGACAGCTTGCGGATAGCCACGATATTGGGCGTGTCGGTCAATACGGTTTATTTTTATCGGAACAAGTTGCGGCGAAGGGCCATCGACCGTGACCGGTTTGAAAAGGACGTGGCGGGTATTTGCCGGGATGCCTGATTACCGATGGATAGCAGAGGAAACGGCAGGTTGACGACCGGTGCAGGCGTTTTTACTGGTAGATAAGGGTAGTCAGCTGGCTCTCGTCAAATATCTCGCAAGCTGTTTGTTGCAGGGTTTCGGCGTCAAGCTCCTCCAACTTTTGGCGCAAGCGGTCTATGTCGCGAAATCGGTTGTAGTGCAGATAGGTTTTTCCCATGGCCAGTGCGTAACTTTCAAAATTGTCGCACGATACGCCTATTTGCCCGATGAGCTGGCGTTTGGCGGCTGCCAGTTGGCTGTTGCTGAGCGGAGCCTCACGCAGACGGCGTAGCTCTTTCAGTACCAGGCGGCGGCAGTGTTCCACATCTTTGTTGTCACACCCGAAATAAATGCTCCACACCCCCGCGTCGGTATAGTGTGAAATGGTACTGTCTACGGTGTACACCAGTCCGTTGCGTTCGCGTAGGCTAAGATTGAGCCGTGAGTTCATACCCGGCCCACCTTGCACCCAGCAGGTTGTTTAACAGGAACAATCCCGTCAGACGGCTGTCAGCCCCTCCGTAGCAACGGTTTCCTATCAGCACGTGAGCCTGGTGTGTATTCCGTTCAACTATCCGATGCTCGGCCTGATAGGGCGTCAGCGGCTGGCAGATGGTTTCCGGCTGAGGAGTCGGTATTCCGGCTGTATGTTTCTCTACCAGTCGGATGACCTTTTTAAAATCAACTTGCCCGTACACAAAGAAAACGGCATTGGCGGGATGGTAAAAACGTTGTGTGAACCGGCGTGCATCGTTTGTGCGGAATGTGCGCAGGGTCTCGATTGTGCCCAGGATGTTGCCGGCAAGCGGGTGTCCCCGGAACAGCATCTGTTCAAATTCGTCGTAAATCAGTTCGGAAGGCGAGTCGTTGTAGCTTTCAATTTCGTCGCTGATTACTTCTACTTCCTTGTCTATTTCGGTTTGCGGATACGTACTGTGAAAGACGATGTCGCTCAACAGATCGACAGCCCGCGTGAAGTGTTCTTTCGGAATGGCCGCATAGTAAACGGTTTCTTGCTTGTTGGTATAGGCATTCAGGTCGCCACCGACGCTTTCCAGACAGTTCAGTACGTGCCACGAGCGGCGATGTTCGGTGCCTTTGAAGCTCATGTGTTCGCAAAAGTGAGCCATACCTTCCTCTCCGGGCTGTTCGTGACGTGTGCCGGCGCCTATGGCATAGCCGCAGTATATAACGCCGGTGGGCGAAGATTCGTGGACAATGCGTAGGCCGTTTTCAAGCCGGTATTCGTTGTGTATGCGTGTGTTCATGGCCGCAAAGGTACGAGTTTCTTTTGATATGGAGCGGGTAACAACAAAATCCGCTCCCCGTGAGACGAGAAGCGGATTTGAATGTCACTTGGTATGAAGTGAATTAGAAGTGGTAGTTCAAACCGAATGTCAGGTTGTTGCCACTGAAGTCAAATCCCAATCCGTCTTTACCCCAGCTCTTTGCAGAACCTTCATCTGTATCGCGGTAACCTAAGAAACCGAAGTGTGTGATGAAGTTCAGTTTGCTGTTCAATGCGATAGAAAGTCCCGGTTTGATACCTACTTCCCAGCTGTTGAAAGAGTCGTCAGTTTCGTCTTCTTTGTAAGTTTTGAAACCGAATCCGCCATCGAAGAAGATGTTCACATTACCAAAAGAGAGTGCCGTGTAACGAGCATAAGGAGCAACTTGCATTGCATTCACCTTTTCACCTTGAGCGTATAGATATTCGTATCCAAGGGTGGTACCGATAGCCCATTTGTCGGAAAGCTTATAGCCTACTTCAGGGATGATTTTAAATGTGGTTTCGTTGGCATCGTAATCTCTCCAGAAGCCTAATTCTCCACCTACATAAATTTGTGCTTTGGCAGTCATAGTAACAACTGCAACGACCATGATTAAGAGTAATTTTCTCATGACGATAAAAATTTTAAGTGAATAAATAAATATATTATTCTCGGTGCAAAGGTAGACAAATATCTATTAAGGACAAAAATATTCCTTACATTTTGCTTTTCAAGGAGGTTATTGTGCTTTTATTGGTCTTTTATTTCCATTTTCTCATTGAATATTTGTAAATAAAAGGTCTTATGCGGATTTTGAGGTGGTAATTTTGTATTTGTGTATGTTATTTGAAAAAAAATGATAGTGGACGGGTATCATGTTTGTAACAGGAGGAAGGTTGTAAGACATCGGTGTGGACGGCGTACACAGCCTACTGGGTAGGGGAAACGGACTGGGCATGTCGTTACAACGAAGTGCCCAGTCTGTTGCAACGAACTGGGCTTTTGCTTGCAATAGACGCAGTGTCAGTCAGTGTAAGGCGGGATTGGTTGGTGACAAATATTAAAAAGAAAAGCATCGACTTCTGTAAAATCGATGCTTTCATTTAGTTGTTCCGCCCTGATTCGAACAGAGACTGAGAGAACCAAAAACTCTAGTGCTGCCATTACACCACGGAACAAACTTGATTGGTGCTATCGTTAAATAGCGGTGCAAAGATAGTATCAATTTGCGAAACAACCAAATTTTGTTACAGATTTTTTGCTTAAAAGGGCGATGAGAAGCCAAGGGTGAAAGCGGATGAGGGGAAGGTGGAAGGTGAAGGGAGATATTTGTTGAGAATTCTGAAATGCTGAAAACGGCCGATGAAGGTAGTGTTAAGATTTGGTTGGGGGAATTTGTTTTCGGTCATGTTACCTGGCAGGGCACGTGGACGGGTAAGTACCGAGAAAAGGCTTTTCCGTTCAAGCGGAAAAGCCTTTTCTCTTTTGGTTGTTTATGGGGATAATTGTCTTTATCACTTCTTGGTATAAGACGAAATACGCAGTTTGTACGTAAGCGTTTGCTGAGGAATGCAGTAAGGACGAATGGTTCCTACATTCTGTCCGCAACTGCCGTTACCTACGCCACGGTGGGCAGCATCCAAGTGGAGTACGACGCAGGGACGTTTCTTTAACTCCCATTGGTGTGCGGTTTGCATCAGGTCGGCATCGGTATAGCGCAGAGCCGAGAAGGATACATTGCCTTCGGTTTTGATGAGCAAGCCGTTTCCGTTGCGGTCTGTCAGGGCGAGTTCGCGCAAGGCTTCGCGGTTACCGGTTGATTGCGGCTTCATGTAATCCTCGCACAATGAGTCTACAACCGTTGTGTAGCGACCTACCGGACAACCGGTTTTACGGTCGTTGTAGTTTTCCCACGGACCGTGTGCGTAATAGTCTACCTGTGTCAGGTCGGCGTTGAGCATACACACCAATCCGGCGCGGCGCAGTTCCGTGGTTTGCGGTGTGAAACGGCATTCCATGTCGACGATGCCTTGCGGCCAGAGGGTGTACTGGGTCTCGGTGTTGCATAGTTTACCGGTGTGGGTGACGGTAACGATGGTTTTTCCATCAGCCTCGGCTACGGTATAGCGGGCTGTTGAGTCCATGCCGTTTTCGGTGCGGCTGTACCGGTCGTTTTCTATCCAGCGGTGGTTATCGTAAGTAAAGCCCTGTCCGTTCCAGATGGTTTCTTTTTCGTTCAGCTTCATTGACGTTACCTTTCCGGTTGTTTTACAAAAGGTCAGCTGCACGTTGCTGTTTCCCACACTGAATGTAGGTTGTTGTGTTTCGAGATCCGTGGTTTTCAACGGTTCGGCCTTGGATGCAACCTGAAGTGCCGGGAGACCCGGTCGTGCTTGGAGGCAGAACTGTTGTTGAGCTACGATGTGGCCTTTGGGAGCCCAGGTGGTGGCGCTGCTTTGTTCGATGAAACAGTTGAGTAATACCTCGTCGCCTTTTTTCTGTGCACGCTGGAGTTTGACCTTCGGCAAAGGAAGTTCCATAACGGTTGAGTCGCCCGGTTGTATGGCGGCAAGCTGCTTGCTTAAGGTCGCTACCACACGTCCGTTGACTATCGTCTGCCAGCGTAGTGTGAAGTGGCTGAGCGGCGTGAAACCATAAGTGTTGCGCAGTTGAAGACTGACACGGTTCTTTTTGGCATCTGTCTGGTTCAGTTTTAGTTTGATATACTGGTAGACAGCTTTCACCTCGGCCAGTTTGGGACTTTCGCGGCGTGTAGCCGTCAGTATTCCGTTGGAGCAGAAGTTTCCTTGGTGAGGGCCGGGGAAGTCGTAACCGGTGCGCAGGCGTCCTTTCCATGTGCCGTTCTTTATCTCGCGCGGTTCGTAGATGGCTTGGTCCACCCAGTCCCAGATACAGCCACCGATGGTACTGTTGCTGTTTTCTATGCTGTTCCAGTATTCGCTCAGGTTGCCGATGGCGTTACCCATGGCGTGTGCATATTCGCATAAGAACATGGGTTTGTCCAGGTTGTTGGTGTTTTGCGCCATCCAGTCCATACCGGGATACATCTTCGAATACATGTCGCTGAAGCGCGTACCGCCATAGGGCTTGTCGGCGCGTGTTCCTTCGTAATGGATGGGCCGCGTGTCTAATCGGCGCGCCGCGTCGTAGCAATAGCGGAAGTTCTCGCCGTTGCCGGCTTCGTTGCCTAAGCTCCAGAAGATGACGCTAGGGTGGTTGCGGTCGCGCAACACCATGCGGTCTATACGGTCAACAAAGGCCGGTATCCACGACGGCTGGTTGCTGAGGCTTTGATTGGCATGGTTTTCCAAGTCGGCTTCGTCCATGGTGTACAGGCCGTAATAGTCGAACATGGCATACATTTTGGCTTCGTTCGGATAGTGCGAGGTGCGTATCGTGTTCAGATTGTTACGCTTCATCATCAATACGTCCTGCAAGAGGGTTTCTACCGGTACGGCACGCCCATAGAGCGGGTGGGTGTCGTGGCGGTTTGCTCCTTTGAAAAGGACGGCCTGGCCGTTGATGTACAGCCGGCTTCCCTTGATGTGGATGTCACGGAAACCGTATTTGGTGGAGAAGGCCATCTCCTCACCGCCACGAGCCTGGCGTTGTACCACGTGAATGGTATAGAGGTGGGGAGTCTCGGCTGTCCATAGTTGCAGATTGTCCACGTTGAACTGGAGGCTGGTGGTGAGCAGTGTATCGGTAGGAGCAAGGCGTACTTCCGTCTCTTTTTTATCGATCAGCAGTCCGTTGGGCGCATATAGTGTCACCTGCAATTCTTTGTTGACGGCCAGTTTGTCACGGTTGTCCAGGGTGAGCTGTACGTTGAGCATTCCCTTTTTGTATTTGGAAGCGGCGTCCAGTTTGGCGGTGATGTAGTGGTCGCGGACGGCGGCTCGCGGTGTGTTGTATAGGTACACTTCGCGGAAAATACCACTCATGCGGAACATGTCCTGGCATTCCAGGTAAGAACCGTCGCTCCAGCGGAACACCTGTACGGCCAGCGTGTTCTTGCCGGTACGCAAATAGGGGGTCAGGTCAAACTCAGCCACGTTGTTCGCTCCTTGTGAATAGCCCACGTAACGGCCGTTCAGATAAACCAGTGCGGCGCTGTAGATACCACCGAAATGGATGAAGGTGCGTTGCTTTTCCCAACCTGTGGGCAAGTTGAAGGTACGGATATACGATCCGACAGGATTGATGCCGTAGTTCTTTCCGTTGTCGTTGAATCCCGGACGTGCCTTGATGAAGGGAGGCGTGTTGGCGTGCGGGTATTCCACATTGTTGTAAATGGGACGGTCGTAGCCTTGCATTTCCCAGTTTGAAGGTACGGGAATCTGATCCCAGCCGGTAGCGTTGAATCCTTCCTTGTAGAAGTCAGTAGGGCGCTGTGACGGTTCACTTACCAGATTGAAGTGCCACATGCCGTTCAAGCTCATATAGTTGTGGTTGTGCGGAGTGACCCAGGGGGTTTGGTAATATTCCACATCGGCCATCATGTCGGCTTCTGTTGCGTAAGGCATGTAGGTGGCATGTCCTTGCTCCTTATTGATGGCGAAGACGGTCTCGTCTTCCCAGCAAGGAGAAGCTATTTTGGGTTTTTCAACCCGTACAAAGCGGAACAAACTGTTGTCTTTAGCTTGTGCTTCCGGTATGCGGGTGATATCTTTTTCACTCCATGCGTAAACCTCCTTTTTCAGCTTGTCCGAAGCCGACGCGATGCGGTACACTCCAGGTTTTCCTTTAACCGGAAGAAAACGGAACTGGGCATTGTTCCACACGCCTTCCTGGGCTGGCCATTGCAACAGATAGTTGATGGTGGGTTTTCCACCTCCGTCGTCAAAATTTTGATGGTAGAAGGCACCTGCCACAAATCGTCTTTCCAGGTCGATCATGCCGATGTTCCAGTATTGTCCCCGGTTCAGGCTGTCGGTGGCTTCCAGTGCGATGCGTGTATTGTTGCCTCCGTCGTCTCCGTTACCTAACACAAAACCGGGACGTGTGGCAGCCTCGATGCGGTAACAGGCATCGGGGTCGAAGCCGGCTTGAGGGGATTGTTCTAGTTTGAACTGACATGCCGGATCGTTTTTGGCGGCTGTTTTTGTTGTTAATGTAAGTTTTCCGTCTGCACCGGCCCGCACTGCCTGAGTGGGGCGATTGGCGGGGATAAGCAGGTAGTTTCCCTGTCCGGCCGGCTCCAGTTTCC
Organism: uncultured Prevotellaceae bacterium; assembly: GCA_902477365.1. Classification (GTDB taxonomy): domain Bacteria; phylum Bacteroidota; class Bacteroidia; order Bacteroidales; family Bacteroidaceae; genus Alloprevotella. The sequence continues at coordinate 2,526 of CABSGW010000077.1, read as the reverse complement.
AAAGTTGCGATTCGTCGCTTCCGTTATTCTCGGTAGCTTCGATACGTCCGTCCGAAGTGTTGTGTGCAGCCTGTTGCCCGAAGGGGTTTATCAGTCGGTAACTGCCCGATAGTTCGGTAACGGTCCATACTTGGCGGTCGTTAGTAGCACTCGGCGCATTCAGTTGGATAGCCGCGGAGGTCTGTCCGGCTCCAAGGGTCCATACTTTTCCACCGTAGCGGGCTGAACGTATCCAGTAGAACGTTCCTTTTTCAAATGTAGTAGCAGCCCGGAGTTGTATCAAGGTTACTACAAACAATACGAACAGGGAAATACGATATTTCATATTGAGTGGTTGTTATTGAATACTGATTTTGACCGGATGCCGCAGACAGGACGCGTAGTTTTTCAGGTAAGTGGTCCATGCTTCCATACTGGAGAATCCGTATTTACTCCATCCGGTACCCCAATAATAAAGATAGCCGGTCTGCGGCTGGTACATACTTTGCGCCAGCACGTGGCCTACGGCTCCGCCGCGCTGACGTTTCCGTTCGGCTTCGGGGAAAGGCGTCATGCCGGTTTTTTCCAACTTGTACGGTACCACGGCGCCCACGTATATTTTCCCGTTGTTGCCTTTGGCTTGGTTGGTCAAGTCTTCATAGGCAATGTAGCCGTCTTGTGTGTCGGTTCTCCATGCGTCAGGATTTTCGGGGTGTACCACGATTCCGGTTACAACGGGCATAGGATGCTGCAAACCGTTGTAACTGATGAGTGTACGGTTGAGCTGTGATCCCTTGTCCAGACTGATGGTACGCACTTCGGTAATGCTGTTTCCGTTGAGTGAGAAAGGGCGGTAGGTCAGTTTCATGGTGAAGCGCAACGGGCCGTTGTCGAGTATCTCGAAGGTTTGGTAGCAATAGGGATACACAATGGAATCGTTCTTGCCCAACAAGGCAGCCGTGCCACATCCCAGCGTAGGGCCTACCGTGTATACATCCATGCCCTCGCCGTGGTCACGGTGATAGGATATGCCGCGGCGTAACTCGCCGTCGTACCATTTATAGATGACGGGATAGGCAACGCGCTTGGCAAAGGCATCGTACCCGAAAGCCCGTTCGCCCCGCTTCTGAAGCGCGGGTCCGTAGGCCCTGAAGGCTACCCGGTCGTTTTCCCAGGCTATGTCGTCGGCACGATCCGGGTAATGTTGTCCACATGCCACTGTGGGATAAGGCAGAGGCGATCCCGTAGTGATGGTGTACGTGGCTTGTCCGTTAGGGGATAGTTGTGCTTGGAACAGGAGTTTGCCGTCATGGGTCATTTGTACAGGCAAACGGTTTCCCGTTGCATCTTCTACCCGGTAGGTTTGTCCCGCTTCGGGTTTCAATCGTTTTTGCAACGTTTTACTGTCTATCTCGATGCTTTCGCAAGGGCGTGCCACAGCGATGGGATTACTCACCCTGACCGTTATTTTTCGGGTTTGCGCAGCCGAGGTTTGTACACTCATAGCTGTCGCTAAAAAGAAAAATACAAGCTTTTTCATGGGTATAATACAACTATTTTACAGGTCCTGAAAGTGTGTTTGTTGTCGAATAAAAAGGTTCACCGCGGTAATTGGCCGCCAGACGATAGCCACCGTTTGTGATGGTCTCGATGGTCAGCGGCAGGTAAATCATCTGGTACCACAGCGGTTCTTCCTCAAAGTAGAAACCGATTCGTCCGTCGGGCTGAAGGGTCATGGTGGAGTAGGCCGATCCGCGAGACGTCACCTCGTATACTCCCTCCCAATGTTCGGCGAAGTGTTGCGGTGTGTCATAGTCGGTTGGTTCGTCCAGGGCTTTGTAGTAGATACCTACATGACTGCGTCCCGGGCCGATGGGAATAGATTGGAGGGCCAGATCTACGATGCGGTTGTCGCTTTTGCGCTGGGCTTTCACCAGTAGAATCTCTCCGTCGGTGGGCGATCCCTGGTTGCTGATGCCGTTTTTCACGGTACGTGTATCAACGGCTTCGCCCCATGCTCCGCTACCGGTACTCACATCCGTATATTTATAGATGTTGAAATAACGTCCTCCTGCTTTGCGGCTACTCAGCAGCACAGAGCCGTCGGGTAGTTCTTCACACTTCGGTTCGTCCCCTTTGGGTGCGCACGACTTGACGGGATCGCCCAGCACTTTCCAGTTCTTTCCGAAATCGTCCGAATAGATAACATAGTTTCCTTTGTGGGTGCAAAGTGCGGCATAGAGACGATAAGCGCTGCCTACTTTTACGCGGCTGGACTGGCAGATACGTCCCGAGCCCATGAACATTCCGTTAATGCGGCCGCCAAAAAGTCCTTCGTAGATGCTTTCCGTAAACTCTTCGGGAGCAGACCACTCCCATTGTCCGCTTTTGGGGTTCAGTGTGCCATAGCTGCACACCATGAGTTGAGGATTTTCCCGTTTTGAGGCCCAATAGGGTATGTTTCCGGCCACGCATACCAGCAACAGACGGTTCTGTTCGCGGTCAGCTACCAGACAGGCATCGCCGTAACCGGTGCTTTTGCCTTGC
>CABSGW010000076.1 GCA_902477365.1 uncultured Prevotellaceae bacterium | reverse complement strand
TTTGCACACAAACGATTAATACATCTCACTATGAAGCAGAAAAAGATAGAACATATTACTTTGAATCTGATTGTTTTCGGGACAATCGCTATCATTGGTGTTTTAGCCCGCCAGACCGCACTTCATTATGCTTGGGACGAGTTCAGCAGCTACCTGATTTTAGTGGTATGTTCCATCATCTTGGGATCCATCTATCTCAATCTACAAATGGTAGTCAGACAATTCCTTTCTCCAGCAATAGAAAAATGCTTTATGAGATTTGAATGTTACCGCAATAAGGCAGTAGTAGTTAAAACTCCAATAGAGCATCAGGAACTTGAAAGTACAGCAGACATAGAACCTATCGTTTCTGAACCCGGAATCGAAAACAAAACTACATCTGACACCACAGAAAAAGTTGCTATTCCCTCACTTCTTGAATCCAATGAAGATATGGCGGGACTTCCAAAGGAAGAAACCACACCTTCTACTATCAACAATACTTTTATCGAAGAATCCAACCAACCATCAAAATACGAGATTTACCGTGCTACCGCTATGGCTGAAAAAGAACGAGCATCGCAAGAAAAATTAGATAAGGTTCTCACATATATAAAACAAACTTTGGTTCTCTATCTTAACGAAATTGACCTTAATCGCTTATGTGAATATGTTACAGAATATTACTTGTCAGATACTCTGTCCAAAGTCGAACCAATAAAGGTTGATTCTCAGCTAAAGACTATTGACATCATGCACTTGGGATGGAATATTGGTAAAGCTTTCGGCAAGCCACGCTTACAAACTGCCACATTTATCAAAAAGGTATTTGCTCATACTCTCCGTGATTCGGAAATATCTACTATTGAGCGTAAAATGTCGCATACTGAATCAGAATGCAAGATTAAACTGGATAGAAAAGTTGGTGTACAACAATATTGTTAAACATTATCCATTGCATCCCAGTAGTCCATATCCATCTTCATGACTTTAAGGACTTTCTCTGTTTGCAATCCCAAACCATAGTCATAAATATATTCTGTTAATTGTTGACCATTTATCAGGATAATAGTTAGTGAACCGTTAAGGCTTTCCACATACTCCATTGCACCTTCAGTATAATCTACCCTTTATACACATCTATTTTTTTTTAAGAAATCGATGAAATAAAGGTTAAATACAGAGAATAGATTTGCCGATAATAGGCTCTTCTATTAACCTTTTTTTCTTTATCACATCTTCAAATCAAGCTATTTGTAAAAGATTATAAATGTGTATAAAGGGTAGTAGTATAATCAGAGGTAGTAATGAATACTCCTTTCTTGGATGGTGTTCCTGCAATAGCTCCTACAAAGCTCTGAATCTCATGACGCTGAACATTATTATCACTTTAGATATATGATAAAATCACAACGATTTATTTTGACTTCATCACAATTAATTTATAACATCCCTGATATATTTTACTAAATCATACAAATTAGAAATCTTAATACTGTCATTATACCATACACCATTCCAATATGAAATTGTTTCCTTATTTATTGTGATACTGTAATCCATATCCGTTCCCATATTCCATGTGACATATAACGAGGTATCCGGCCTGAACTTTTTGAGCAAGAGTTCGAGATAGAGAATGTTCAATTCAGAATGATACCCACTACGTTTTGACGAACCATATATAAGGGTATTGTTGGTATTTCCATCATCAAAAGCGATGAAACCTTGGCGAGAGTAAGAGAGAATCTGGCCTCCGTAATCAGAAGTTAAAAGTCTTCTCCACAGTGGCATATTTTGTCTCTTTCGTTTATTGATAATTGTTTTAAGAGATTCTGAGACATTGACTATATTAAAGTTATCGTCATCCAAAACCTGTTGTAGGATTTTCAACGCTTTTTCATGAGTGTTGTCGTTTATTCCGAAAAGAGCCTTCCATGAATAATCACGATGGAGTGGATTGTTATATACATTTATCCTATTTGAAGAAAGTCGAGGCATATAGTCACCCTTGGAAAGCATGGCTCTAACCAAAAGGAATTCAGATGTGATTTCCGAATCTTTCTGTCCGGCTTTATCAAAAAGTTTAATGCACTTCTCCTTATATAATTTGAATTTGTCTATATTCTTTCTTAGTGCCGTGTTGTCAAAAGGAGTCCGTATGGCGATTTCCCCCGAACACCATAGGATAAAACTAATTTTACCATCAAAGTATGGATGGCGTTCGGCTTCCGTTATCTCAATATTCCAAGCAGAATCTTTCCTCAATTCGGCTTTTATTCTTTCTTCTTCCCATTGAGAATTGGTGAAACCTTTAGGGGCAAATGTATTTTGAGCCACCCAATCATTTACACGCGATAAACCTTGGTTAACCTTACAATATGCAACCAATTCAACAAGTATTACATCGATATCTTGAATTACTTTCACGACATCGTTTGAAGAGTCAAAACGATTATTCTCAACAAGATTTCTTATGAGTCGAGCCCACTGATTCACCTCGCTATCATTCGCACTTGTAATAAGGGAAGAGAATCGAGATAAAGCGTATAAAAACACTCTACCCTTGTAATTAGGATTATTATTATCCCTATCCTGTATAACAAAGAACTTCCATTCTTTTTCTAAATCGATCCATCCCTCATTCTTAATACCATTTGTTCTAAATTTCGTGAAGATGGAATCCGGATTGCACATCACATCAAGTTCCTCCTTGATACGGTCAAGCATGTCTTTATTGAAGACGACGTTATACTCTTCCACATACTTGCCATATGAAAATGACAATTCCTTCTTATTGGCCTCAAAAAGGATATCAAAATCCATCCCTTTGATTGAAAAACTTGCAGAAGAATTGCCTATAATCAGTTTGAGTATATTTTGAAAGAATGGATCGATATTTTTAAGTCCTGGTCTCTGTTTACGCAAAGGCCAAAGAAAATCAGTCCAGCTCACATCAATTAACGACTTCATGTCTTTTACTTCTACTGGCGCATAAAAATTTTCGATTTGTTCCATCCATTTTCCTTTGAAAATCTCAAATTCAGTTAAGGGCAGACCGCGAGCATTCATTTTTATAAACAAATCGTCTGGGTCATAGAAATCTTCCAATTTAAGGAACTGAAACAAAATTGTGTTATGGTCAACTGAAAATAAATTAGTAGCAGCTTTCTCCCAGTTTTTAAAGAAGATTGAATCTATTGTATCCAGCATACGAAGCATGCCATCTATTGTCGGATCAGCATTCCACCTATTCAACCACCACGCTTGGTCTCGAATGACGGATGAAGGAATCGGTTTAACCACTTTCCCATTAGAATTTACTTTACCACTTAAAGACTCTATACTAAATAACTCATAACGGTTAGCAACAATTTTTTCGCAAAATAGACACGAACTATCACGAGTTTCATATGTGAAAAGAAATTTCAGTTTTTCTATCTGCTCACCTCTCAATCCATCCAAATAAAGGTGTATGAGGAATAAGGTTGTGAGACGTTGCTGACCATCAAGAGGTATAAATCTCTTGTCGTCAGTAGCTCCATAAACGAAGTCAAGATTAAATCGCGTATTTGTTATTATAGAGTTATAAAGATCTTTTACAAACTTTTCTCGAATACTTGTTACCTTTTTACTAGGTCGTCCTTGGGCATAATCCCTCTGAATAAGAGGTATCTTGATGTTGCCCTCCTTACGGACTATATCCATATAAGACAACTCTTCAGCATTTGTTTTCTTGATATCAGTTGCCATATTATTCAATATCTGTTAGTTGAACATAATGATTAAGTACGCGTTTGATGTCTTCCCAATAGGCTTTCGCATCGGTTCTAGTCCAAGCGAGAAAATGTTCTATCTTGCGGGAGTAGGCTTTTTCAAACACATTGCGAGTCCCCACTGGGGTATAAACCTTAAATTCATCAGCAAGGATTCTGCGCCTTTTCACTGGGAAAATGTGATTGCCATAGCTGCGGTTTGTTTTTGCATTAAGTAATACAAAATTCCAGATGAAATCTTTCTCTCTTTTCGGCACTGAAATAAAATAGTCTTTCAATGGATCTTTATGCCCATTAAAGTGTTTGAAAATGGCCTCATAAATTTTATCTAACTCATTTTTTCCCAATTTAGTATCAACTTGTTGGTTTAGAATAGAAAGCAATTGTTCGCATAGTTTAGCCTCTTCCGCATCCAATAAATTCGGAGCAACATCAAGCTCATATTTCGTCTGCTTTTTCGCATCTTGAACTTGTGAGCCGGAAGATTCTTCATTATTGACATTCATAAACTTGGGTTTGTTGCCAGTAATAAGCTCTATCAAGTCAGTCGCCAATTCTTTCTGCTCGTTTTCATCTGGTTCATGGTCTTGGTTTGAGGCGACATGTTCTTGATCCCAACCAGTATTTTTACGCACTTGCTTATAATCTGCGAAAGAAAATCTAGCAGTGTCGTTATGACGACGGTCTTCAAGTAATATGTTGTACAAGAAAAGAATTTCCGACAATTCTTTATTGCCATGAAACAACTTTCTTGATGTGATATTCTTAACCGTATCTCTTATTATTTTATCAAGGGTTTCAATACGTTCGCTCTGATTAAGTGAAGGTAAACAGGATTCCAATCTCTTGAGATTATATCCAGAGTTGTATTCAAGAATAAAGCCTATTCTGTGGTATAGATGTCGGTTTTCATACCATTCCACAACAAGTTCGAACAAATTTTTTATTTTATCCCATTCATTTTTTACCCATTTCAGTCGGTGTGTAGAATCCTTAAATCCTCCGTCTTTCATCATTTGGCGATAAGAATTAAGGTAAGCATTGAAGGTAAAAAAATGCTGTTCCTTATCGTTATAGGTCTTCTTTTGTTGTAAATCGAGGAGATATTCTATTCTGCTTTCATATTCCAATCCATGGTTAGTTTCGCTATATATAAATCCCCATAACGAATCATCGTGAAGCCTGCGCTCAATGTCATCCCATTCAAGTGCAATCTTTTGAATAACATCTCTGTCAGACATATTCATCCGATTTGCAGTATGCTCCACCTCCGGAATGTTACTGCTTTGAAGCAATAAGGCTTTCACAAGTTCTGCATTGTTGAGCCCTATTTTCCCGGCATTAAGTCTATCGAATATTTCAACATTGTTGTCATCTCCATCAGGCGGTAAATACCAAATAAAATAGGTGTGATTTATCAGAATTGTTTGAAAACTATATCTATCAACATTCTTAAGCCTTTTATATGCAGCCTTAAATACTTCTGCAAAATGGCTATAATCACAATTCTGATTATCAAAATCTTCAAACATCTCATCAGAAAAGAGAGTCGCGCTCAATTTAGGTAACCATTCCGAACTATGGCTTCGAGTCTCGTATTTGATATCATACGCATCTTTTGGCAAACGCACAAAATATGGTTTGGCGTCCTCTTCTCTCTCTTCTTCATATTGCAACTGCCGCAGCACTTGAAGAATGAGCAGAATTGTGGTAAGCCTTTGCTGTCCATCAATTACTTCAAGACTCTCAATGTTATCTTGTTTAACAGGCTTTACCACGAGAGGCTGAAGACAATAGAACGCATTTGTATTAGTCTCTCTACGAGTTTTAAACTCTTCAAGGTCATCAATCAATTGTTCCACTTGCTCAGCACTCCATCTATATCCTCGCTGATAAGCGGGTATATAAAACCTCAACCATTCAGATTGGCTACTCCTAAGCAGTTTACCAACAGGTACGAGATCCAAAGAATTATATTCTATTTTTAATTCGTCCATAAATCAAAATATCAATTCATACGAAATCTATGAAAATTCTATCCATTATTTAGATAATCATATTTCAAATTTCATTCATTTTCTACCACAAAGTTATTGAAATAATCGCAATAAATACTGTTAATCATCACTTACCACCATCAAAAAGTTATTCCTCAGTTATATTTTGGTGAATGATTCCACCATTGAAACACCTGTTTCCTTTGCCGTCGAACAATTAAAAACGATTGGCGTATGCAAAACGAAACAGTAACATTTGATAAGCTGCCCGAGGCGGTAGGTTATCTGACCGAACAGGTCATCGAGTTGAAAAGAATGGTGTCGGAACTTCAACCTCCTGCATCAGACAAACACGTATTGGTTGAGATTGAGGATGCTTGCCGTATCATCCGAAAAGCCAAGCCTACCATATATACATTGGTACGCAAAGGAATGCTTCCGGCTTACAAGAAAGGCAAGAAGCTCTATTTCTATGAGGACGAGCTTCTCGCTTGGATTGAGAACGGACGGAGAAAGACTTCCGAGCAGACATACGAGGAGATGCTTGCCAATATGCAGAGTGGTGTACGCCACAAGCCTAAATCATCGGTACAATTTTAATAGGTTGGGCTATGGATACATATTCTATTAATCCGACATCCATCATTGATGAAGCGATTGATCTAAGCACATGGTTATCTGGCACAGCATTCCCCGTCAGCATATTCCCGACAAAAATCCAACGCATCATTCGTGAGGTACACGAATGCCATAACTACCCTACCGACTACATTGCCGCAGCCATCCTTACGGCAATAGCGGTCGGCATAGGTAACACACATCTTGCCAAAATCAAACAAGGCTGGTTGGAAAGCCCCATCCTGTATATGGCATTGATTGGAAGACCGGGAGCTAACAAAAGCCATCCACTCAGCTTTGCGATGAAGCCGTTTCTTGATTATGACTACCGACAGAATCAGAATTTTGAAAAGGCTCTTGCCAAGTACGATGAGCTGATGAGTATGAGCCGCAAGGAACGTGCGGAAAGCGGTGGAGAACAATTTCCACAAGAGCCTATCCGCAAACGCTTCTTGGTGTCGGACGTAACGCCCGAAGGGTTGAGCCTCATTCATGCGCAAAATAAACGTGGGCTATGTTTGTGGGCTGATGAATTGTCCGCTTGGTTCAAGAACTTCAACCGCTATAACAACGGTTCGGAGGAACAATTTTGGCTATCGGTATTCAGTGCCAAGACCACTATGTCCGACAGAAAGAATGCCAAAAGTTCCATCTTCATCAAGCGTCCGTACATATCGGTCATTGGTACTATCCAAAAGAAAATACTAAACGAGTTGGCTAAAGGTGAACGCTCCAGCAACGGATTTATCGACCGCATCCTGTTTGTGATGCCGAACCTGCAACAGAAAACACGATGGAACGACAAAGAACTGCCGGAAGATATAGAGCAAGAGTGGAATACCATCATTGACAACCTGATACAATCAGAATGTCACCTCAACGAGCATGGAGAGATTGAACCGCAAATTCTTTTCTTCTCAGAGGATGCCAAGAAACGGCTTTACGAGTGGCAGCACCATTTTTCAGAGCTGTGCGACCTGGAAACAAATGATACCATCGTGAGTATCTATTGCAAGCTGGAGATATACATTATCCGTTTCTGCCTGATTATACAACTGGCACGATGGACTTGCGGAGAGTGCGACAAGCCGTGTATCGACCTGCTGACGGTGGAGAGAGCCATTAAACTGACGGAGTATTTCAAGGAATCCGCATTGAGTGTACAAAATATCCTGAATGAAAATGCTCTCAACAGCCAGCAACAGGCGATAGTCAATCTGCTGCCTCCTTCCTTTACAACTGCCCAAGCCATACAGGTGGCAGAGCAAAACGGAATGAAGGAACGGACATTTCAACGCTTTCTCAATGACAATATCGGAACACTGTTCCGCAAAGAGAAGCATGGAGAATATTCAAAGATTAACCCGTGACATTTTTGTCGGTTTTGACACTTTCCAAGCGAAAACGACAATAACGACAAAATGACACACCTAAAAAGAAATAAACAATGAGTACACATAGATTCATATTAGAACCCTACAAGGGTGTCAGCTCCCGGCATACTTGCCCGAACTGCCACCGTAAAAGATGTTTTTCCAAGTACATTGATACAGAGAAACAAATCAAATTCCCTGATTACGTGGGTCGTTGCGACCACGAACAGAAATGCGGTTATCACTTCACGCCCCGTGATTACTTTGAACGGAATCCGTCTGAAAAGAAAAAGTTATCCTCAGATGACTTTCGGAGCTATGCACCTATTAAAGAAGCCGAGCCGATAGCCACTTCCTACATTGATCTGGAAATAGTCAATCAGTCGTTACAACGCTATCCTGAGAACAAACTGTTTCAATTTTTATCGGCTCAGTTCGGAGAAGCGGAAACATTGAAGCTAATGGCGAAATACAAAGTCGGTACTTCCAAGCATTGGGACGGTGCAACCGTATTTTGGCAAATGGATTATCAGAACAGAGTCCGCACGGGTAAGATAATGCTTTACAATCCGGCAACGGGCAAACGGATAAAAGAGCCTTACAATCATGTCACATGGGTACACTCCGTACTTCACAAGGATAGCTATAATTTGAAGCAATGTTTCTTCGGTGAGCATCTGCTTCCAGAAGACAAAATCCGTTCTATTGCATTAGTCGAAAGCGAGAAAACGGCAATCATCGCTTCCTACTACCTACCCCAATTCCTATGGATTGCATCAGGTGGAAAGAACGGTTGTTTCAACGCCAACAGCCTGTCCGTTCTTGCAGGAAGAAGCGTTGTATTATTCCCCGATTTGGGAGCGACCGACTATTGGCAGCGCAAAATCGGGTTGATGAAAAGCTATGGAATTGATGTGCAACTGTTCGATTATCTGGAAGCCAAAGCAACCGAAAACGAACGGAAAGAAGGGTACGACATTGCCGATTATCTGCTAAAGGTACGCTCCGATGAAGCCATACTCCAACAGATGATTAAGAGGAATCCAAACTTGAAAACACTGATAGAGACATTCGATTTGAAACTCGTCAGCGTACAACGAGGCATCCATCAACCGAAGGTTTCACTGCCTAAGAAACGAGGATTCAGACTTTGAGCAAAGAGAGAGAAATCGAGACTTTTTTACTGTAGCAAGTTAATGTCGGTGTATTACATTTCCCGACCACTTGCTCCTCAAAAAGTCTGAGGAGGCGGCTCCCGATGGTCACAAATTATTCACTAAAAACAATTCAAAATGGAAAAGAAACATACGATAACTCTACGTCTGTCTTACGACCAATTCACATGGCTCGGTGCGCTTTGCAGACGGAGTAAGCAGACCCAAAGCGCAGTCATCCGCTCACTCATTGAGAATGGAACAGTGCGTGAGCGAATCACGAAAAAGCATATCCACATCATCCGTCAGTTGATTGGAGAAAGCACCAATCTTAACCAGTTGGCGAAACAGGCAAACACCTACGGATTCTTTGCCGTTGCCGAAAGATGCGAGGAGATGGCGCAGCGTATTAACCAACTTATAAAGCAACTGAAAGATGATAGGTAAACAGACAAAAGGGACATCATTTGGCGGCTGTGTCCGCTATGTCCTCAAGAAGGAGAAATCCAAATTGCTGGAAGCTGTCGGAGTAGATGGCACACCCGAACAGATGGCAGAACAATTTGAATTACAGGCATTGCTCAATGATAAGGTAAAGAATATTGTCGGACACACCTCGCTCAACTTCTCCCCTGAAGATGGAGAACGCCTGAAGTCTGATGATGCGTTGATGTTGCAAATCGCCCACGACTACATGAAACTGATGGGCATCGAAAATACGCAATACATCATCGCCCGGCATATCGATCGTGAGCATCCGCATTGCCACATCGTTTTCAATCGGGTGGACAATGACGGTAAGACGATTAGCGACAAGAACGATTTCCGCAGAAATGAAAAGGCGTGTAAGATGCTGACGGCAAAATACCGATTACATTTTGCCAACGGCAAAGACCATATCAAGGAGGAACGCTTGCGCCCATACGACCGGGCAAAGCACGAGATATACAAGGCGTTGAAAGAGGAACTGCTCAAAGCTCAAAATTGGGATGAACTGAAAGAAGCCCTTGCCGACCGTGACATTGATATGAAATTCAAGGTCAGCCGGACTACACGGGAAATACAGGGAGTCAAGTTTGAGTACAACGGTTTTTCTTTCTCCGGTTCAAAAATCAGCCGGGAGTTCAGCTATTTGAATATCGACAACCGATTGGAGCAAAATACTTGTGCTTCCTCATTTGAATCCCCCAAACAAGGGTTCACGCTTAAAGATGAAGAAGTGCAGCAAAGCGTTTCCCATTCCGACAATGGTTCAAGCATCGGTCTTGGTCTGTTGAATGGCAGTTCCTCCTATGATGCCACTGCCGCAGAGGAAGCCGAGTTCAATCGCCTGATGAAAAAGAAA
>CABSGW010000075.1 GCA_902477365.1 uncultured Prevotellaceae bacterium | reverse complement strand
GGTTACGAGCATTGCAAGACGGTGGTTATACAAAGTCACATGGATATGGTTTGCGAAAAGAATGCAGACGTAGAGTTTGACTTTATGAATGATGCCATCCAGACTGAAATAGACGGTGATTGGTTGAAAGCAAAAGGTACCACCCTTGGAGCGGATGATGGTATTGGTGTAGCAATGCAACTGGCGTTGTTGGCTTCAGATTCTATTGAACACGGACCTATTGAATGTTTGTTTACGCGCGACGAAGAAACAGGTTTAACCGGTGCTGAGTCTATGAAACCCGGTTTTATGTCTGGTGATTATCTGCTGAATTTGGATTCGGAAGATGAAGGACAATTATTCGTTAGCTGTGCTGGCGGTGCCCGTACCGAAGCTTTTTTTGATTTTACACCTCAAACCAGTCCGTCCGATTTCTTTTTCTTCCGTTTAGAAGTAAAAGGATTGACAGGTGGCCACTCAGGAGATGATATCAATAAAAAACGTGGTAATGCCAATAAGTTGCTGGCTCGTTTCCTCTATCAATCCATGAAGAAGTATGATTTGTACATAGCCGACATACAAAGTGGCGGTTTGCACAATGCCATACCTCGCGAAGGGTATGCCATTTGTGCCGTACCTATGGCCGATAAAGAGAATATTCGGGTTGATCTGAATATTTATATGGCAGAAGTAGAGGAGGAGTACAGTGTGACAGAGCCTTCTGTAACCTTTCTTTTGGAAAGTACCGAGCCTGTCTCTGACGTAATAGCAAAAGACACTTCAGACAAGTTGATAACGGTATTGCAGGCAATGGATAATGGCGTATATGCCATGAGTCAGGAGTTGGATTGGTTGGTTGAAACATCTTCCAATGTTGCCAGTGTTCGCCGTGTCGGTAACCAGTTGCGCATTATCACCAGCCAGCGTAGTAGCGTAGCCAGTGCGCGTCGTAACATGAGTGCGTCGATTCGTGCCGTGTTCGAATTGGCTGGAGCTAAAGTGGAGACAGGCGAGGGTTATCCAGGCTGGAAAATGAATCCTAATAGTGAGATTCGTAAAATAGCCGTAGATACCTATCGTAAACTGTTTCAGAAAGAGCCTCAAATACTGGCCATTCATGCCGGTTTGGAATGCGGGCTTTTTAGCGAAAAGTATCCCGGTTTGGATATGATTTCATTTGGTCCTACTTTGCGTGGTGTGCATTCACCGGATGAAAAATTATTAATACCAACCGTGCAAATGGTATGGGATCATTTACTCGAAATATTGAAGAATATCCCTGCTAAGGCGTAATAAGTAAGGGCATATCTCGTTATGATAAAAAGGGATATGCCCTTTTTGTATATTGAAGTCAAGGAAAATGAAAAGATTGATAGAATTAGTTGGTGTATTGGCAATTTGTGTAATATTGGGGGCTTGTGCAACAGACGATGACTTCACCACATCGGTTGCGGCTCGGTTGACCTTTTCGTCTGATACACTTTCCATGGATACGGTTCTGTCCGAGATAGCCACATCTACCCGTACATTTACTATTTATAATAAAAATGATAAAGGGATTCGTATTCGTTCGGCTCATTTGGAGGCGGGGGCAAACTCTCCATTTCGGGTTAATATAGATGGAGTGTTTATTCATTCGGGATATGCGACTGACATAGAAGTACGTCGAAAAGACAGTGTCGCTGTTTTTGTGGCAGCTACTCTACCGGAGTCGGGTGAAGAATATCCTCTTTTTGTGCGTGACAAATTGGTGCTTTTACTGGAAAGTGGTACTACCCAAGAGGTCGTGCTGGAAGCGTATGGGCAAGATGTCGAGACGAAACATGGATGGGTCATTGCTACAGATACGGTATTGTCGGGGAGAAAGCCTTATCATATCTTTGATAGTTTGTATGTTGCCGAAGGGGCTACTTTGTCGATTGAAGAAGGCGTTCGCTTTTATTTTCGAAACGGTGCGGGTATACGGGTAGACGGGCGCATCGTGGCTCATGGAACTGTTGATAGCCCCATCGTTTTTCGTGGAGACAGGACCGACGATTTAGTTCCCGGACAACCTTATGACCGAGTACCTGGGCAGTGGAAAGGGATTTTGTTGACTTCAAGGAGTTTTGACAATCATTTTGACTATTGCGATATCCATAGCGCGGATTATGGCATCCGTTGCGATTCATCTGCGATAGAAAGTGAGAAATTGCGTAATGAGAATTCGATTATACATAATATGAAAGGAGACGCGCTTGAATTACGCTCCTGTAAAGCCTTTGTCGGGAATAGTCAGCTTTCCAATGCCGGAGGCAATTGTGTTACCCTGTATGGGGGAGATAGTCGTTTTATTCATTGCACCTTGGCAAATTTCTATCTGTTCGACTTAAATCGAGGAGCTGCATTGTTTTTCTCCAATCAATTGGTCGGTAATAAATACCCCATAGAACGGGCCGAGTTTATTAACTGTATGCTGACTGGCTACTCGTCGGATGAAATATACGGAGAGCAAAGTGACGATAAAACCCTTCCGTTCCGTTACCAATTCTCTTCTTGCTTGATGGATATGGCTTCTGAGTCGGGTGATGCTTTCGTGAATGTGTTGTGGGATACGTCCGATAATGAAGTATCCCGTGAGGGTAATTTTGTACCTTTCGATACAGGTCGCTTGTTATTCGATTTTCGCTTGGATCAGCGCTCGGTGGCAATTGGGAGTGCCAATGTTGTAGTGACGCGTGAGTATTATCCTTTCGACCGGTTGGGGAATGACCGCTTGTCCGACGGAAAGTCCGATATGGGGTGTTATGAGTTTGTTCCTGCACCACCTAGTTTGTAAGGTAGCGGATTTTAAATCAAAAAAAGGAGGGTAATAGCTTTAACCGATTTCTCTTAAACAATCTTATTAAGAGGCGATATTTTCGACATGTGCTTTCCGTTCCCACAAGCAGGCCTGCATTGTAAAACGGAAAGCACATGTCGTTTTAATTTGGAAATTGTTGAAAATGAGTATTCCCTTGTCTTTAACACTTGATAGATGAATAAAAAAGCATGCTTTTCAGCTTGGTTTTTATCTATTTTTCTTATCTTTGCAGGAAATTTGAATGCGAAATGGAACAACTTAAACATGAACGTGGTGTAGCAATGGTTCGCCTGTTGAATCCGTTATCGCATTTTCAAAAAGAGTATGGTGCGTGGAGTGGCCGATTGGATGCGTCTGTTTCAAGGGTGGACAGGCAACAAAACAGCAGTCTGACAAGTGTTGGATTTGCTCATGTTAAGTTACAATCCGGTTTTTGCAAAACGTATCTGTTTCGAGAAGGGACACTTGGCAGAGACGTTATGTCGGAACTGTTTGTCAGTGTTCATAAGCATTATAAAGAACTGTCGAAAGAGCAAGTGTCGGATGCGCTTTATGTCAAGAAGCATTTACCTTTTGCCGGTAAAGAAAATATGGGCCACCTCCGTTATTCAACAACGGGTATGAGTGGCCTTTCTTATGCCCATTCTTTTTGGGGGCATGGGAAAAGATATTTAAGAAAATGTCACGTTGGTGGTGACTGTACCATGACGAATGAAGACAGGGTTTTTGCACTTTATAATGAGAGCGAGTATAATAATAAAGAATAAATACCTATTATAGATTCACTTTAATGAGAAACGTAACACTTATCCTTGCACAGAATACTGACGGGAGCCGGTTTCACGGCAAGTCGTTTGGTTATGAGAAACCTGTGGCGGGTGAAGTTGTATTTAACACAGCAATGATGGGCTATCCCGAAAGCTTAACCGACCCTTCGTATGCTGGGCAGCTTATGACCCTTACTTATCCTTTGATTGGTAACTACGGTGTTCCTCCGTTCACCATGGAAGAAAGCGGCATTGCTACCTACATGGAGAGTGATAAAATTTATGCTTCAGCCATTATCGTCAGCGATTATAGCAAAGAGTATAGCCATTGGAATGCAGTGGAGAGTTTGGGTGACTGGTTGAAGCGGGAAAAAGTGCCGGGAATTACAGGCATCGACACGCGCCAGCTGACCAAAGTGTTGCGCGAGCATGGTGTGATGATGGGAAAAATCATTTTTGATGATGAACCCGATAATGTTCCGACAGCCGTGTATGAGGGGGTGAATTATGTAGCCCAGGTTTCATGTAAAGAGGTGATTTGTTACAATGAAGGGGCACCAAAGAAAGTGGTTTTGGTAGACTGTGGTGTAAAGCACAACATTATCCGCAGTTTGATACGCCGTGGGGTAGAGGTGATTCGTGTGCCTTGGGATTATGATTTCAACGGAATGGAATTTGATGGTTTGTTCCTGGCCAATGGTCCGGGCGACCCGAATGCTTGTTCTGCAACCGTAGAGAATATCCGCAAGTTCATGGCCAATCCCGTTGTGCGTCCTTGTATGGGTATTTGTATGGGTAATCAGTTGCTTTCTAAAGCTGCTGGTGCGTCAATCTATAAATTGAAATACGGACACCGCAGCCATAACCAGCCGGTTCGTAAGGTGGGCACAACACACTGTTTCATTACGAGCCAGAATCATGGATATGCTGTAGACAATGACACCCTGCCCGAAGCATGGGAACCTTTGTATGTGAACATGAACGATGGTTCGAATGAAGGTGTTCGTCATAAAACGAATCCTTGGTTCAGTGCGCAGTTCCATCCTGAGGCTTGTAGCGGTGCCATTGATACAGAATTTATGTTTGACGATTTTGTGAAATTGTTGTAATTGGCAACAGGATAGAAAGTAAGATACCCTTTTTAAAGAAGAAAACATGAAAGAGAAAAAAATAAAGAAAGTCTTGTTATTGGGTTCCGGCGCTTTGAAAATTGGCGAAGCCGGTGAGTTCGATTATTCTGGATCGCAGGCGTTGAAGGCGCTTAAGGAAGAAGGTATCGAAACCGTTCTGATTAATCCTAACATTGCAACGGTACAGACCAGCGAAGGTGTGGCCGATCAGATCTACTTTTTGCCTGTTACACCTTTCTTTGTAGAGAAGGTGATACAAAAGGAACAACCGCAAGGAATTATGTTGGCTTTTGGCGGACAAACCGCCCTGAACTGTGGTGTGGCGCTTCATAAGAGTGGTGTATTGGAGAAATACAACTTGGAAGTGCTTGGTACGCAGGTTAGCGCCATCATGGCTACGGAAGACCGTGAGATCTTTGTTGAAAAGCTGAATGAGATTAATGTTAAGACTATTCAGAGCGAGGCTTGTGAGACCATAGAGCAGGCTCGTAAGGCTGCCAAGGAATTAGGCTATCCTATTATTATTCGTGCGGCTTATGCACTTGGTGGATTGGGCTCAGGATTCTGTGACAACGAAGAGGAACTGAACAAGCTGGCCGAGAAAGCTTTCTCTTTTTCACCACAAGTATTGGTTGAGAAGAGTTTGAAAGGTTGGAAAGAAATTGAATATGAAGTAGTACGCGACCGTTACGATAACTGTATTACGGTATGTAATATGGAAAACTTTGACCCGCTGGGTATTCATACGGGTGAAAGTATCGTGATAGCTCCTTCACAGACGCTGACTAATAGCGAGTATCACAAACTGCGTGCATTGAGTATCCGGATTGTGCGCCATGTGGGTATTGTGGGTGAATGTAATGTGCAATACGCGCTTGATCCTAACTCGGAAGATTACAGGGTGATTGAGGTGAGTGCACGTTTGAGCCGTTCCTCTGCATTGGCTTCTAAGGCAACGGGATATCCTTTGGCCTTTGTGGCAGCAAAATTAGGTTTGGGCTATGGATTGTTCGATTTGAAAAACTCTGTGACCAAAACGACTACCGCTTTCTTTGAACCGGCTTTGGACTATGTGGTATGTAAGATTCCTCGTTGGGACTTAGGCAAGTTCCGTGGCGTGGACCGTGAATTGGGATCGAGCATGAAGTCAGTAGGCGAGGTGATGGCGATAGGCCGTACCTTTGAGGAGGTAATCCAGAAAGGTTTGCGTATGATCGGCCAGGGAATGCATGGCTTTGTGGAGAATAAAGAATTGGATATAGAGGATGTCGATGCAGCGCTTCGTGAACCGACCGATAAACGTATATTCGTAATAGCTAAGGCTTTGCGTCAAGGTTATACCATTGACCAAATTCACGAACTGACAAAGATCGACAAATGGTTCTTGGAGAAACTGAAAAATATCCGTGAAACCGACAATGAGATTCATGCTTGCAAAAGCATTAATGTGCTGGATAATGAGTTGTTGCGTAAGGCTAAAGTACAAGGTTTTACCGATTTCCAGATTGCACGTGCATTGGGCTTGGAAGCCGAAATGGATATTGATGATGCTATTTTGGTGGTACGTAACCGCCGTAAGCAAGCAGGAATTGTTCCTTACGTAAAACAAATTGATACCTTGGCTGCTGAATATCCGGCTCAGACTAACTATCTGTATATGTCTTACAGCGGTATGGCGCACGACATCACTTACGAGTACGACAAGCGTTCGGTTGTTGTATTGGGTTCGGGTGCTTATCGTATCGGTAGTTCGGTTGAGTTTGACTGGTGTGGTGTACAGGCTTTAAATACCATTCGCAAAGAGGGATATCGCAGTGTCATGATCAACTACAATCCTGAAACGGTTTCTACCGACTATGACATGTGCGACCGCTTGTATTTTGACGAGTTGACGTTTGAGCGTGTAATGGATATCCTGGACTTGGAATGTCCAGCTGGTGTGGTAGTTTCTACTGGTGGACAGATACCTAACAACTTGGCCATGCGTTTGGATGAACAGCGTGTTCCCATTTTGGGTACATCGGCTAAAAACATTGATAATGCGGAAGACCGTGAGAAGTTCTCGGCTATGTTGAACCGCATTGGTGTGGATCAGCCCGAATGGAGTGCTCTGACAAGTATGGAAGATATCAATCAGTTTATTGATAAGGTAGGTTTCCCTGTGTTGGTACGTCCTTCTTATGTACTGTCTGGTGCGGCAATGAATGTTTGTTCAAACCGTGAGGAGCTGGAACGTTTCTTGAAGTTAGCAGCCAATGTGTCTAAGAAACATCCGGTTGTTGTAAGCCAGTTCCTGGAGCATGCCAAGGAGGTTGAGATGGATGCAGTGGCACGTAATGGTGAAATTATTGCTTATGCCATTAGCGAGCATATCGAGTTTGCTGGTGTACACTCCGGTGACGCAACCATTCAGTTCCCGCCGCAAAAATTGTATGTAGAAACGTTGCGCCGTATTAAGAAAATTTCTCGTCAGATAGCCGAGCAATTACAGATAAGCGGTCCGTTCAATATCCAATTCCTGGCACGTGACAATGATATCAAGGTGATCGAGTGTAACTTGCGTGCATCACGTAGTTTCCCGTTTGTTAGTAAGGTATTGAAGATTAACATGATTGAACTGGCCACGAAGATTATGCTTGGTTTGCCGGTTGAAAAACCTGCAAAGAACTTGTTCGATTTAGATTACGTTGGTATAAAAGCCAGTCAATTCTCGTTTAACCGCTTGCAAAAGGCCGATCCGGTTCTGGGTGTTGATATGGCTTCTACGGGTGAGGTTGGATGTTTGGGAGAGGATTCCCGCACGGCTTTGATGAAGAGTATGTTGTCTGTGGGTCAACGCATTCCTGAGAAAAATATCTTGTTGTCAACGGGTTCTGCAAAGCAGAAAGCTGAAATGCTGGATGCGGCGAAACTTTTGGAGCAACATGGATATACCATTTATGCAACAGGTGGAACTAGTAAATATTTGACCGAAAACGGTATTAAAAATACCTTGGTTTACTGGCCAAGCGAAGAAGGACAGCCGCAAGCTTTGGACATGTTGCATGATAAGAAAATAGACATGGTGGTGAATGTGCCAAAGAATCTGACGGCAGGTGAATTGAGTAATGGCTATAAGATACGTCGTGCAGCGATAGACCTGAACGTACCTTTGATAACCAATCCGCGTTTGGCAAGTGCTTTCATTCAAGCTTTCTGCACCCTTTCTCTGGACGATTTAGCTATAAAGAGCTGGTCTGAGTATGGAGTGGATGCTGATTGAATTGAGTATGGATGAATAATTGATTTATAAAAAACCGCCGCATTTAATTTCAGAGATTAAAATGCGGCGGTTTCTTTTGATAAGGAATGTGGTAGTTTAATTGTTGTTTGTTTCTAGCTTGAAACGTATGCGAAAGTTGTGTTTCTCTTCATCCCAATTTGTTCCCAACAAGATGAATTTCCCGATTTGCCCTGTGTGTTCAACATGTGTACCGATGCACGGACACACATCATAGTTTCCGATGCGCACAAGACGTACTACGTCAGAGGCATCAATCGGTAATCGGTCTTTTTCAATTTCGTCCGGAAGTTCGTTACGGTTACAGAATTCATAATTAACGCATAGGTCTTGTTGGATGAGTTCGTTCATTTTGGTAACGATCTGTTGAACTTGTTCTTCGGTAGGGCAAGTAGGTAGTGTAAAACTGATCTTACTTTTTTTCCGTTCTATATGTGCATTGGATGAACGCTTACATCCAAATAGACGTACCATTGTTTGGTTTAACAAGTGTTCTGCTGTATGCATAGGAGGATACTCCTGTTTGTTGTGTTCGTTGAGCTGAATAGATTGTTCCATGCTAATTATTTTGATTTATTAAATTTACAACAACTTTTACCATGATGTCTTTTTCTTCTATGCGGCTTTCAGCTATCATCAGAGTAAGGGCTACTAATGTATTATCGGCGATACGTTTTTTCCCGTTTGGACGGTAAAGAATACCGTTGTTTTCCATAAACCAAAGAAATAGCATGGCTGCTATTCGTTTATTGCCATCATTGAAAGAATGATTTTTTGTAACCAGATAAAGTAGCATGGCAGCCTTTTCTTCAATACTTGGATAAAGTTCTATACCATCGAATGTTTGGTAAATGGTGGAGATTGAACTTCTGAACGATTGGTCTTTTTCATGTGCGAATAGTTCGCTTTCTCCAAATTTTTCTTTTAGGCTTTGAATGGCTTCCATTGCACTTTCGTAAGTTGCATGAAATTTTTCTCCTTTAGTAGTACTTTCAATGAAGAGTAGCTGATAATCATATTTATCTAAGGTGTCAAGTGCATAGACATAATCGTTTACAACTGCTAATAAACCTCTGGATTGGTCGGATGTTAATCGTTCTTGATTGTTGAGCGTATTACCGAGTATACGAACGATATCTTTTAGTTCTTGATAATGTTCTAATTTTATATTCTGGTTGATAGCATATCCTTTGATAAGATAGTCTTTCAATATTTTGTTAGACCAGATACGGAATTGAGTACCACGTATTGAATTAACTCGATAACCGACAGATATTATTATATCTAAGTTATAGAAGGGAATATATCGGGTTACAGTTCTTTTCCCTTCTGTACGAACTTGTGCAATTTTTGCACAGGTTGATTCAATCTTTAGTTCGTGGCTTTTATAAATGTTATTTATATGGCGCACAATAGAGGTACGGTCTGTTTGGAATAACTCACTCATTTGTACTTGCGTCAACCAAACGGTTTCGTTCTCCATTTTGACATCCAGCTTGATTTCTCCATCTTCTGTTTGATAAATGATAATATCGTTTAAGGCTGGGTTAAGATCGGTGGTATGTATAGGAGGGTACTCCTGTTTGTTGTGTTCGTTGAGCTGAATAGGTTGTTCCATAGTTATTTCGATAGCTTTTCGTTCAGAAGGCATTTAATTGATTATCGTAATTTATTGTGTTGATAGTGTGGGGCCACCTTGTGGTTGAAGTACCACATGGATATCATACATAAAAATGCGCCGACAAGATATATTTTACCAAAGGATAGATGTTCGGCAATGAGACCTCCGGTCACAATTCCAATGCCAATACCTACATCCCATGCTGTTAAATAAGTACTGGTGGCTGTAGCCCGCTGGTTGTTGGGCGCTAAATTGATGTAGAGGGAGTTATAGGCCGGAAACATGATGCCGAAACCTATACCTTGCATAAAAGGTACACTGAGAAAAGCTATTTGACAACCTAGTATGCTTTTGGTAATGAGCCATTCGCATGCAAAAAGTAAGATAAAAGCGAGAATAATGAGGTAAAATCCGTAATGGATGGTTTCTGTGATGTATCCTTTGTCAACAAATTTCCCGGCAAAGATACGGGATATACCCATTCCTACAGCCATCAGGGTAAAGAAAAAGCCGGGTTGGATGTTTAAACCGATATCATGTACATACATGGCCACAAAGTTGGTTGTAGCTCCATAAGGAATAGAAAGTAACAATAGCGCGATACTGGCCGGTATGCCTTTGAGCAAGATGAAAC
>CABSGW010000074.1 GCA_902477365.1 uncultured Prevotellaceae bacterium | reverse complement strand
GGGTGGCACAAACAGCTCCGATGAGCCGTTTGCAGGAATTGGTGGATGCAGCCCGTAAGTCGGGACGCACCATACACTTTTTGCCTCCCTATCGTCACGACACGCAAATCCGTCTGATGGATTTGCTGGGGATTCATCCCTTCAAGCAGCGTGAGGCGGCTTCCATGAAGTTGATAAAGGCCGTTGTGGAGTTGCGTTCGGTGAAGAGTGCCGAAGAAATTTTTTTTTTCAAGCAGAAGACGGCATACGACAGCCATGAAGTTGTGTCGTCCCGGTGTGACTGAACAGTATATAGGTGGTATGCTGGATGGTATTGCTGCCGCACATGGTTGCATGGTATCGTTCCAGAGCATTGTCTCAATGCATGGCGAAATCTTGCATGGTTACCCCGGTCCCCGTGCGTTGGAGGCAGGCCGTCTGATGTTGTGCGATGCCGGTGCCGAGACAAATAACAACTATTGTTCGGACCATACACGGACAACGCCGGTGAGCGGTGTGTTCGATGCACGTCAGAAGGCTATCTACCAGATTGTGGTGGATTGTCATGATTTGGCTCTGGGTGTAGCCAAACCCGGAGTGAAATGGTGGGATGTACATATGGATGTATGTCGCCTGATGACTACCCGTTTGAAGGAGCTGGGACTGATGAAGGGTGACGTGGAAGAGGCTGTACAGGCCGGAGCGCACGCTTTGTTCCTGCCGCATGGCTTGGGGCACATGATGGGGATGGACGTGCACGATATGGAAGGTTTGGGACAGACCAATGTGGGTTATGACGACGAGGTGCGTCCTTCTTCTCAGTTTGGTCTGGCCAGTCTGCGTTTCGCACGCCGTCTGCAAGAAGGATTTGTGGTGACGGACGAGCCGGGACTCTATTTCATTCCGGATTTGATAGACTTGTGGCGCGCTAAGGGTATCAATGCCGAATTCCTGAACTTTGACGTCATTGAGGCTTACAAGGATTTTGGTGGTATCCGTATCGAAGACGATGTGCTCATCACCAAAGACGGTTGCCGCTTCTTGGGCGAAAAGCGTATTCCTTATCACATTAACGAGGTGGAAGCTTTTTTGGAAGCGAACAAATGAGTAAGTATAAAAAGAAATAAGTGAAATACATAATTTTAAAAACAAAAAAGGAAATAATGAAGAAAATGATGCTGGTGGCAGCTGCGTGTTGCATGCTGTTTGGAAATGCCTCGGCCGAAGAGAAAAAAGACGCAAAGGTATTTACGGTAATTAAAGAAAACCCTATTACATCCATCAAAAACCAAAGCCGTTCGGGCACTTGCTGGTGCTATTCAAGCTTGGCTTTCCTTGAGTCTGAGCTGTTGCGTATGGGTAAGGGAGAATACGATTTGGGAGAATCTTTTGTTGTTTATAAAACCATGGTTGACCGTGGTGTTGCCGCAGTGCGTATGCATGGTGATGTTTCGTTTTCACAAGGTGGTAGTTTTTACGACGTACTCTATTGTTTGAAAAATTATGGTATGTTGCCTCAGGAAGCGATGGCTGCACCGGGTAGCCTTTATGGCGATACGTTGTACAACCACAACGAGCTGGATGCCGTAGCAGGTGGTTATGTGCGTGCGCTGGCTCAGGGTAAGTTGAAAACACTTTCGCCTATCTGGAAAAAAGGTTTGGAGCGCATATACGATACCTATATGGGAGAAATTCCTGAGAAGTTCTCTTATAAAGGAAAAGAATATACACCGAAGAGTTTTGCAGAAAGCTTGGGTTTGAAAGCTGATGATTACATCTCTTTGACTTCTTACACACACCATCCTTTCTACGAGCCGTTTGTTGTTGAAGTGCAAGACAACTGGCGTTGGGCTCAAAGCTATAACTTGCCGCTTGACGAGTTTATGGAAGTGATGGACAATGCGGTGCGCAAGGGATATACCTTTGCTTGGGGTGCTGACGTGAGCGAGAAAGGCTTCCGTCGCGACGGTGTGGCTGTTGTTCCTGCCGATGGCAAGAGCAGCGATATGACCGGGTCGGATGCTGCTCGTTGGACCGGATCGGATAAAACGAACGACGTGAAACCTACACAAGGCTCAGATCAGGAAAAAACCATCACACAGGAGATGCGTCAGATTGCTTATGATAATTGGGAAACAACTGACGATCACGGTATGCAAATATACGGTCTGGCCAAAGATCAGGACGGTAATGAATATTTCATGGTAAAGAACTCTTGGGGTAATTACAATGAATACAAAGGTTGTTTCTATGCTTCTAAACCTTACGTAGCCTACAAGACGATGAATATTGTGGTGCACAAAGATGCGCTGCCAAAAGCAATTCTGAAAAAACTGGGATTGAAATAATAATGGTGTTTTTCGATAATGGGCACGCTGCTGGTGGGCGCAGCTGTGGCGGCGGCGCTGGGCAGTGTGCGGTCCGTCTGACAAGTTCAGGCGGCTTCTTTTATATTCCTGTTTCTGTCGTCTGGCGGGTTCGTGACGTTGCGCCACGCTTGGCGCGGCAACGGGCAGGGCATCTCGTTTCAACGGACTGGGCATGTCGTGAAAAAAGACTGGGTATCTCCTGAAAACGGGTGGATACCCAAGAGGGTGATACATGCATATCGCCATGCTTGTGCTTTATATGCTATGGTTCCATGGCTGCTTGCAGCTGTTTTTGTGTCAAAAGGATGTCTTCTTTTCTTGTGTCTTTTCAAAAGGGTTAATAACATCAAAAAATAAATTATTTGACAGTACCTTGTATTGCATAGTAGTATGCTATTGCATATATTTGCATTGTTAAAAGGGAGCAAACGGCCGTTGCCTCCCGTAAAGAGTAAAATAAAATGAATGTAGACAACGCGAAATCGCAGATGCGAAAAGGGATGCTTGAGTATTGCGTGATGCTATTGCTTCGCAAGGAACCTTCGTATGCTACGGATATCATTGTTCGGTTGAAAGAGGCTGAGCTGATTGTAGTGGAAGGTACGCTGTATCCTTTGTTAACCCGTCTGAAAAAAGACGGACTGCTCAGCTATGAGTGGCGAGAGTCGACGCAGGGACCGCCACGCAAATATTATGCTTTGACGTTGGAGGGAGAACAGTTTTTGAGTGGTTTGGACAGTGCTTGGAACGAATTGTCCCGCACCGTGAGCTACTTGAAGGCTGAAAGCCCTTTGAGGTTACCGTTAAATAATGAAATAAAATAACCCTTTTAATACCGGAATAAGATGAAGAAAAATATTACAATCAACCTTTTTGGTTCGCTTTATTGTATAGACGAGGATGCCTATGAACTGCTGAAAAAGTATGAAGAGAACATGCGTAGCTACTTCATGCGGCAGGAAGGTGGTGAAGAGATAGCCGATGACATTGAACATCGGGTTGCGGAGCTTTTCAATGAGATGAAGACAAATGGTGTGGAGGCTGTCACCATTGAACATGTAGAAGACATTATTCGGCGTATCGGTAATCCGGAGGATCTGGAGGAGGAATCGGTTGAGGCATCCCAAGAGACTGTTGCGGAAACAGAAGCTATGGGAATAAAAAAACGGAAATTGTTCAGAGGATCGGATGACGTATTATTGGGTGGTGTGATGTCTGGCTTGAGTTGCTATTTTGGTGGGGCCGATCCGCTTCCCTGGCGTATAGGTATGGTGTTGCTGACGGTCTTTTCGTCCGGTTTCTTTGCTATTGCCTATCTGGTGTTGTGGGCATTTTTGCCTCAGGCACGTACTCCGGAAGACCGTTTACGTATGCAGGGAAAAATTGTGACTCCCGAGAATTTGAGCGAAGAGATCATGAATGGTATGCACAAAGCCGGAGAGTATATTGCCAATCCTACGGTACAGCGTAAGGCAAGAGGTTGTTTTTCAACACTGATTAATTTGTTGGTGTGGTGTTTCAAAGGAGTGTTGATTCTTGCAGGTTGTATGGTGGCCCTGATGGGTGTGGCGGTGTTGATTAGTCTGGCGTTTGGTTTGATTGGTTTGATACATGGCGGAATACAAGGCCTTTCGACGATGCAGGAGATGGGCTTTTGGCAACATGGTTTTGTTGAATCGGCAAGCTCTGTGCCAGGTGTGGTATGGAAATCTTCCGTATTGATCGTGTCGTTGATTGTAGGTGTAGGATTGTTGCTTTACGGTTGCTTTCACAGCGTAGGTCATTTGTTGGGAGCTGTTAAACCGTTGTCGTTGCGTGTTCGTTTTACGCTGGTGATAATCTGGTTGATAAGTGTGGCTGTTTCTGTTACATTGTTTATTCTGTTAGCGGTGCAGTTGGATCATGCGGACGATATACGGAGACGGAAGGATAATACACACGATGGCTTCTACATTATGAATGATGGATGGAATTATTTGCAAAGCGGTGGATGGAAGGTGATTACGTTTGATAATTGCTCGAAAGACATACTGTCCTATGATAGTCATTATATGAGTAAGCATAAACCGTATCTGTATATACGCGACAGTTATGAAAATGGTCGTAACGGTATGCGTTGTCGTTTGCAACGTGAAGTGGAGAAAACTCCCGGTTATTATCGGTTGGAGGGCATTTTGGGAGCCGATGGAGCAGGAGCTTGCCTGTATGCTTACGATACCGAAAGCCGGTCGCTGATGTTGAAAGAGGTCCCGCAAAACGGCAGGCGCGGTGGTAATCTGTCTGCAATGACGCCCGGTGAGCAAGAGGCACTTCCCATCTTTCATCATGTGACCGATACCACTTGTTGGAATACCATGCGCGAACGCTTTGAGGGCTGGAATTACGTAGTGGTAGATAGTATCCGGCATACGGGTGGTCATTTGCAGTACGGAGTGTCCAATGATGTATTGTTTACGCAGCAATCGTGGACGGGACGCTGGTTTTCTGTAGCCGATGTGGTGCTCACCCGTATTGGTGATTTGGAATCTGTGAGTCTGAAGAAAAAATAATGAAACAATCGCACCTATGAAGAAGATACTTCTTTTCCTTGTTGTTGTGCTCGTGACCTTACCGGTTATAGCTCAAACAAACTTGCCTGTATTGAAGGCCGAGAACAGTCCGGTCGGCCTAT
The DNA here is from genome assembly GCA_902477365.1 of uncultured Prevotellaceae bacterium. Taxonomy (GTDB): domain Bacteria; phylum Bacteroidota; class Bacteroidia; order Bacteroidales; family Bacteroidaceae; genus Alloprevotella. The sequence continues at coordinate 5,263 of CABSGW010000074.1, read as the reverse complement.
CGGAGGATGGTTTTGAGCAACCGTGGTTTGTGAATTCGAAACTTCGTCCCGATGTGAAGAAGACAAGTGCAAAGAACATCGTATTTCGTAGTGCGATAGACATGCTGTCGTTCAAGTTGGAGAAGGGCGGGACGTTTGATTTCGTTATTTTGATAAACGGAAGCGATTCGGCTTTTACGCGGGTGGAATGGGTTTCAGACAATCCGCTGCAAAACCCGCCGGAAGAATTGCTGGGCTTGTCGGCTACCGGAAAAATGTCACGTAAACAAGCCTCCTTTGATATTGACGCATTGGTTTACAACCTTAGCGAAATACATCCTAACATGTACGCACAATGTGGTATGGGTGAATTTATGCACGCCGTGAACGAAGTGAAATCTGCATTACCGGATTCTTTATCACGGCTGGCACTCTATGAACGTGTAGCTCCGCTGGTAACCATGCTTGGAGACGGACACACGATCATGAGATATCCCTTTAACGATGTTTTTACAGCAGATTTAAAGCGTGAGCCTTTTATACTGAAAATAGACGATAATGATTCGACGGCACTGATACTCAAGAGTGCTTGTCCCGAGATTCCAGATTCGGTGGTGATAAAAAGTATCAATGGCGTTGAGATGCGTGACATGGTGGAATGGATGACAAAGTATACAAGCGGGGAGCGGCCTTTCTTTAAACTGTATCGGGTGAACGAATTGTTTCCGGCTTTGTTCCAGCTGCGTTATGCTGCCGAAAGTTACGAGGTGGAATTTTGGGCCGGTGGAAAAATCAAACGTGCGACGGTTCCCGCAATGACGTTGGCCGAGATAAAAGCGTCAATCCATCCTTCCCGGAAACAGACGCCTGCACACGACAATCGTCCATATTATTATGAGATATGCAACGATGGAGAATATGCTGTCCTTACCTTTAAATATTGCACTGGTGCCAAAGAGATGGCTGCCTTTGCTGATGCGATGGTAAAAGACCTGAACCAGCGCAAAGTGAAGCATCTTATTATAGACATCCGCAACAATGGCGGTGGAGATTCACGTGTAGGTGATGAGCTGCTTAAACGCATTGCGGCTGTTCCTTTCAAGCAATTTGGGCGTTCGTACTGTCGCATAACCCCTACAATTCAACGTATGATCCGTCAAAATGTAAACGCAGGAATCTATTATAACGACGAACCTGCAATAATGGTGCAACCCCTTGATGCCAGTCGTCGGTTTAACGGAAAAACAACCTTACTCATCAGCCACAAGACATTTTCCTCCGCTGCTTCATTCTCTTGGGCCTTTAAACAGTTCAATATGGGAACGGTTGTTGGCGAGGAAACGGGTGGTATGAATGTCTCCTTTGGCGATTTCCTGACATACCGGCTTCCTATTTCCGGACTCAGTACCAGTATCTCTTACAAACGGTTCTGGCATTATGGGGCTGATGAACAAGAAATACACGGAACGATGCCCGATTACACTGTTCCTCAAGCTCAAGCACTTGAATTTGTAAAAAAACGGATGGATGGAAAAAGGTAGATACAGGCTGATATCTCGTTTCTCTTATTAATGTTTGGTTTTACTCATTGAATATTTACTGTTTTTCATGAGATGCCGAGTCGGGATAGGCTTACTGTCTCGGCTCGGTTGCTTATATATAATAGGTATAGCCATACCTTGTTCTGGGTATTTGATTGTACTTATTACAAAATTGCGCAGAACGGGGTTGATATGTGCAGAAAAAGTTGTATCTTTGCACTCGAATATGAGTGTTTAACAAAAAACCTAACACAATTAGAATATGGAAATGCACCAAAATTTTATTCAAGGGCAATGGACGAAGGAAGTCAATGTCTCTGACTTTGTAAGTAAAAACATCGCCCCGTATGTAGGTGACGCTGCCTTTTTGCAAGGCCCGACCGAACGTACAAAAAAAGTTTGGGATGCTTGTCTGAAAGCACTGGAAGAGGAACGCAACAACAATGGTGTGCGCTCGCTCGACAATGTGACGGTATCAACAATCTCCTCGCACAAGGCAGGATACATAGATAAAGAGAATGAAGTGATCGTTGGTTTACAGACCGATGAATTGCTGCGTCGTGCCATCAAACCCTATGGTGGTATCAAGGTGGTGGAGAAAGCGTGTCGTGAAAACGGCATCGAAGTGGACGACCGTGTAAAAGATATTTTTACGCATTATCGTAAAACACACAATGACGGTGTGTTCGATGCTTATACCGATGAGATTCGTTTGTTCCGTTCTTTGGGCTTCTTGACCGGATTGCCCGATAACTATGCCCGTGGTCGTATAATTGGTGACTACCGCCGTTTGGCCTTGTACGGTATCGACCGTTTGGTTGAGGCTAAAATGGAAGACTTACATAACCTGACAGGTCCGATGAGTGATGCACGTATCCGTCTGCGTGAGGAAGTGGCTGAGCAAATCAGAGCGTTGAAGGAAATCAAGGTGATGGGCGAGTATTACGGATTGGATTTGAGTCGTCCTGCCTGCACGGCACAAGAGGCGGTACAGTGGGTATATATGGCCTATCTGGCAGCGGTGAAGGAGCAGGATGGAGCGGCTATGTCATTGGGTAATGTCTCTTCTTTCCTCGACATCTATATTGAATACGATTTGGCACACGGTAACATTGACGAGGTTGCTGCACAGGAGTTGATCGACCAGTTCGTTATCAAATTGCGTATGGTACGCCATCTGCGTATGAACGCTTACAATGAGATTTTTGCAGGTGATCCTACTTGGGTAACCGAAGCCATTGGCGGTCGCTTCAACGACGGACGTACCAAGGTAACGAAAACCTCTTTCCGCTTTTTGCAAACGTTGTACAACCTTGGTCCTTCGCCCGAGCCTAACATGACCGTGCTGTGGAGTCCGGACCTGCCCGAAGGTTTCAAGGCTTTCTGTGCAAAGGTGTCGGTTGATACCAGTTCTATCCAGTACGAGAATGATGACCTGATGCGCGAGGTGCGTAGTTGCGACGATTACGGAATTGCATGTTGCGTGTCTTATCAGGCCATTGGCAAGCAGATCCAGTTCTTCGGTGCACGTGCCAACTTGGCTAAAGCGCTGTTGTTGGCTATCAATGGTGGCCGTTGCGAGAATACCGGTACGGTAATGGTAAAAGGTATTCCTGTATTGACGGGCGAAGTGTTGAAGTTCGAAGAGGTAATGAATAATTATAAGAAGGTGCTTACCGAAGTGGCTCGCGTGTACAACGAAGCCATGAATATTATTCATTACATGCACGATAAATATTACTACGAAAAGGCACAGATGGCATTTGTCGATACCGATCCTCGTATTAACCTGGCTTATGGTGTTGCCGGACTTTCTATTGCCATCGACTCTTTGTCGGCTATTAAATATGGTAAGGTGACAGCCCGTCGTAACGAGATAGGATTGACCGAAAGTTTCGATATTCAAGGTGAGTTCCCCTGTTTCGGTAACAACGATGACCGGGTTGACCACTTGGGTGTAGACCTGGTATATTACTTCAGCGAAGAGCTGAAAAAACTGCCGGTGTACAAAAACGCACGTCCTACGTTGTCGTTGCTCACCATTACTTCGAACGTGATGTATGGTAAGAAAACGGGTGCAACTCCCGACGGCCGCGCCAAAGGTGTTGCTTTTGCTCCGGGTGCAAACCCCATGCACGGACGTGATAAAAACGGTGCTATCGCATCGTTGAGCTCAGTGGCAAAATTGCGTTACCGTGATTCACAAGACGGTATCTCTAATACATTCTCCATCGTACCGAAGTCACTTGGCCCTACGGCTGAAGAGCGTGTTGAAAACTTGGTGACGATGATGGACGGATATTTCACGAAAGGTGCGCATCATCTTAACGTGAACGTATTGAATCGTGAAATGTTGGAGGACGCAATGGAGCATCCCGAAAAGTATCCGCAGCTGACCATTCGGGTGTCCGGTTATGCCGTGAACTTTATCAAGTTGAGCCGCGAGCATCAATTAGAGGTGATTTCACGTTCTTTCCACGAGAGAATGTAATTGGGATATTTTGAATCCGAATAATCAAGAATAATCTGTAAAGAGGGGGTGCGAGGGCGTTTTGCTTCGCACCCTTCTTTGTGTTACTTTAAAAGACGTTTTTATGAATGATATGATAAAAGACATACAGTCCGTCCCCGAACTGAAAGTACATTCTTATGAGTCTATGGGAACGTTCGACGGACCGGGATTGCGTTTCGTCGTTTTTTTACAAGGGTGTAATTTCCGTTGTCTGTATTGCGCGAATCCCGATACCATTGACGCCGTTGGAGGTAAGGTTACTTCACCGGACTATATTTATGAACAAGCCCTTTCCATGAAACCTTTTTTCGGAAAAAGAGGCGGCGTCACTTTTTCGGGAGGAGAGCCCACCTTTCAGGCTCGGGCGTTAGTTCCGTTGGTGCGTCGGCTTAAGGAGGCCGGTATCCATGTTTGTCTGGATAGTAACGGCGGGTTGTGGAACGAATCGGTCGAAGAACTGCTTGGCTTGGTCGATTTGGTTTTGCTCGATGTGAAACAATGTAATCCTGAACGCCACCAGTCGTTGACGGCTCGCAGCAATGAGCAGACACTAAAGACAGCTGCTTGGTTGGAGGCCAATCAACATCCGTTCTGGTTGCGGTATGTATTAGTACCCGGTATCAGCGATTTCGAAGAGGATATCCGTCTGTTGGGAGAAAAACTTGGAGCATATAGTCAGATAGAGCGTGTAGAACTTTTACCCTATCATCGTTTAGGTGTACATAAATATGAAGCGATGGGGTGGGAGTATAAATTGAAGGATGTAAAAGAGAATACTCCTGAACAGCTGGATAGAGCCGCCGCTTTGTTGAAAGAGTACTTCCCACTTGTCATTACCAATTAAATTCAGATCGGGTCTTATATTTCCGGATGATTTGCAGGCTCTTTTTAAATAGGCTTTATATTTTTACAATGTTGCAATAATAGGCTCTAACTATGATGGACAAGATGTAAAAGACAACAAAAGAATTGCGGAGCACATGGTTAAGGTGTAAAGTTCGGTTTAATAATTCCAGTGGCATCGTGCCTTCTTCTTCACTATTTTTCTTTTACTATTTCAAAAAACGTCCTGGGCATCTTTTTTTTGATGAGCTACCCAGGACGTTTTTCGTATCAGGCGTGTCCGTTTAGGGCGGTTTGCCCGATAAGGGATTCGGTTTACCGGCTCTTTCAGTCCGTTTTTTTGTTGCTCTGCGGTGTTCCTATTGTTTCTTTTGCTCTTCTCTTTCTC
>CABSGW010000073.1 GCA_902477365.1 uncultured Prevotellaceae bacterium | reverse complement strand
TTACTGTTCATCCGATAAGCACGATAAGTGCTGTTTCACTAAAAACGCAGTGCGGCGTCCTTGGATGCCGCACTGCGTTTTTAATATTCCTTTTTCCCTCAGCAATCAAATCCATAGATTGTGTTACAATTGCTTCTACCTGTCTCCCTTCGATCATTCATCGTGCACCAACCTCATCAAAACAGCGCACAACTACTTCTCCTTCTCTGAAACACGAACAGGGCATCTCGTTTCGACGAGATGCCCTGTTCGTGTTTCAGAGAAGGTATAGCCGTTTGAAAACGCAACTTTCATTTCCTCACAGAACATTCGGGATTGTAATAAGGCTACCATCATGCACCCATCATTGGCCTGAACTTGGCCGCCACCTTTCTGTAAGTAGGCGCATCAATACCCTGCGCCTCACAAGCTGACAGTACGTCGAACAACTGGCCTTGAATCTCCGACTCATGACCGCGCGCCATATCTTTTTGCATCGAGGCGGTACTCTCCGGTGCCAACGCATCAATTATACGCAGGTTCTGCACCACGGGATCATAGTCGAACACTATGCCCAACTTCGCAGCCAGAGCTGAACTCTCTCGTGTCAGTCCTACAAAAACATCACGTGGTTCTCCCGGTTGTTGTAACGCTCCCATCGGCACATCAAAATAAGCGCCGGTGCAGGCCATCGCACTAATAAATCCCCACTTGGCAAAGGTATCGCGATTAATGTCGTCGGACAAAACGGCACGGATACCGGCTTCGTCCAACACATCCCGCACCTGTTCCAATTCCGGCAACTGCACACCATCGCCTGCACGCGCCCCAAACACAAGTTTAAAGACCGTTCCCATTTGTGTCACCTCACCCGGCGCGTTGACAAAACCCACAATGTAGATACAGCCATCTATCACGCGTACTCCCGGGCATGCACGCGCTATACGCGGACCTGTACCGTAAACATTCAGTACGGGCAACACGATGGTGTCCGGTCGGGCCGCATGCATAATGCAAGGGGCTACCGAATCAATGGAATATCCTTTTACAGTAACAAAGATCAGATCGGCTTTCCCGGTATATTGCTCGGTGGTACAGGCAAATAATTGTACCCCCTCACCTTGTGTAGGTGCATAGGTCGCCACACGCTCCGTGGCGTAAGGTGCGCAAGGTATATTCACTTCACCCTTCAATCCGGAATGGAGCTGTAAACCCTTTGACAACATGTTAGCCAAATGTTCACCACGCGCAATACACGTTACGGTGTGTCCCGCCAACGCCAAAAAAGCAGCGATAGAGCCTCCTACCCCGCCCGTTCCAACAATCAGACAATTCATGCTATTTTCGTTCTTTCAATCTATAATCCGATAATAATTCTCCTTTCGGGACTTTTGCGGCGAAGGTTCCCCTTCCGGATAACCTAGTGCCAAAGCTCCTATTCCTGCCAATCCGTCCGGCAGGCCGAACTCACGCATCAGCGCTACTCCATCAGGGGTAGCAAACATCTCTGCCTCCCTATTTATCCAACAACTGCCCAGACCTAGGGCATGGGCGGCCAGCATCATGTTTTGAAGCACACAACTACCGTTTTTCGCACCATTAGGATCGCCCGCCACGTCAAACACCAACACAAATACGGGTGCTCCGTAATAAGGATCTGTCTTCACGCCCATAATCTGTGCATTGAGCGATGAAAGGCGCTGACGTATGGCTTTATTCCGGACTGCAACAATATAAGGCGTCTGCAATCCATGGGCTGTGGGTGCATATGTACCGGCCTCAAGAACAGCCTGCAACACCTCTGCCGGTACTTCATCGTCACGATAACGTCTGAAACTGCGCCGCGTCCGAATGAGTGTAAGCATTTCTTCTTTCATAACTTATTTCCTTTCCTGTTTAATCATTTCGCTTTACATCCAGCTCTACCGATACGCCCCGGCCATCAAAGCCCGTAATGGGAGGTGTATCTTTTGTCAGTCTTATTCGCAGAGCGTCTATGCGTGGAAATGTACTCAAAAGCACCTCTGCCATACGCCCCGCAGCGTGTTCCAGCAACTGTGACGGGAGAAGCATCTCCCTGCCAAGGCATGCATACACCGCCGCATAGTTGACCGTACCTTCGAGTTTGTCGGCACGGATGGCTAGTTCTGCTTCCGACAAAGTCAACACCAGGTCCACCGTATAGTGTGCCCCCGTTGCCGTCTCCTGAGCCAAGACACCGTGATGCGCATAAAAATGCATCTGGTGTAAATGAATGCGTGTTTGTTCTATTTTCATACCCTACAAAGGTAAGAAAAAAGAGGGATATAACGGCGAAGCCATCATATCCCTCTATGCGAATATTTTACCTGGTCATTACATCTATCTGTGTCGCTAAACGTGTGTCTCCAAGAAGCAGAATCGGTCTCCCGAAGCCGGTTTTACCGTGATCTTGCGCGTTGTGGCCGGGAGCAGGATGGTCTCACCTGCACACAACACGGTCTCAGTCCCATCTGGAAAGGTCAGCATTCCTTCACCCTCGAAAGCAACCCACAACACAAACGAATCTAACGCACTATAATCCAACGTCAACGAATGGTCCAATTCGAACAGGGAGGTTGTGTAGAACGAACCTTCAGCCAAAGATACCGCCTTGTTGGGCTGTGGCGTATAGTAATTACGATAATCCGGTTTATACTCAAAATGGATCGCTTCTCCGGCTTCTTCTACTTGCAACTTACGTGGTTTACCATCTTTATCCAGCCGGTTATAATCGAAAATACGATACGTCACATCGCTCATCTGCTGTACCTCTATCAACAAAATGCCTGCACCGATAGAATGAATTTGTCCGGCGGGGATCACAAAACTATCCCCTTTCTTCACTTCGTAACGTTGAAGTTTCTCGCAGATCGTACTATTATTCACCGCTTCACGATACTCGTCAGGTGTTGTAGGCTGGCTGAAACCCGTTAAAAGCGTTGCTCCCGGAACGGCCTTCACAACATACCACATCTCAGACTTACCGCACTTCAATCCCACACGGTGTGCCATTGCATCGTCCGGGTGTACCTGGATGCTTAAATCGCGTGCCGTATCAATAAATTTCACCATCAACGGAAAATGATAACCGAAACGGGCAAACACCGACACGCCTAACAAATCCACTCCAAAAACCTTCATCAACCGGCTCAATGACCATCCGTCATATTCCCCGCCGACAACAGGCGTCTCGTTATCCGGCAAACAAGATATTTCCCAACTCTCTCCTATATGATCCAACGGGGCTTGAATACGTTTGAACGGCAACAGCTGTTCTCCCCCCCACACCAGTTGCTTCAACAAAGGAGCAAACCTAAAATAAGCAGGAACAAATGGACCGGCATTCAAGGCGTCATTTACAGAAGAAGCTTTACTCACGGGCTGTTTATCTTTTTTCAAATCAGATTACAAAGATACAATTTTATTTTTACATTGTTTTCCTCTTTCTATAGAAAGGGTAAACTCAGTTATCCTTCCAAAAACGGGGTAACAGAGGCAACAGTAACGAAAATATCTCCAAACGTCCTGCCAACATCAGGAATGAGCACAGCCACTTACCTGCATCGGGCAGAGCACTCCAACTGTTCATTCCGCCATACTTGACTCCCACAGCAGGACCAACATTACTCAACGAGGAAAGGCTGATGCTAAACGCATCCATATAGTCCACTCCCATCAACGTCAACAGAAAAGAACCCACCACCAAAAGTGTCACAAACAACACGGTAAAGGCGATCAAGGTTCGTTCCAGCGCACTGGTTATCACGCTGTGGTTGATGCGTATGGAAACAACTGCCTTGGGATGAAGAATATGCCGGAACTCATTAAAAGCCATTTTAAAAAGCATCACGATACGAATACATTTTAAACCTCCGGTAGTCGATCCGGCACAAGCTCCTATAACCATTACAATCATCAAAATTCCCCACGTAGGCTGAGGCCACAACATAAAGTCTTCCGAACAAAAACCGGTTGTTGTCTGTAACGAAACTACTTGAAACAATGCGGAACGAACCGCTTGCTCCACTCCATAATCCTGCTGCCATACCAGCATGGCAGCAATGCCCAACGATGCAATCATCACAACAGAAAAATAGCATCTGAACTCTGCGTCGACAAACAGACCTTTCACTTTTCCTTTCAACAGAAACAGGTAAAGCAATGTAAAGTTAATGCCCGATAAAAACATGAACAGCGTTGTTGTATATTCCAATGCTGGGGAATGATAACCCATAATGCTGGTACTATGAATAGAGAAACCTCCGGTTGCCGTCGTGGCCAACGCATGCCCGACGCTGTCGAACCAATTCATACCACATAAGAACAGCACACCGGCACAAGCAATGGTCAAAACCAAATAGATGCTCCAGATCCACTTGGCAGTTGTACGGATACGCGGATGCAGCTTGTTACGACGGGGCCCCGTAGCCTCGGCCGCAAACAATTTCACATCGCCGATGCCAATAGAAGGAAGTATAGCCAACGTGAAGAACACAATTCCCAAACCGCCAATCCATTGCGTAAAGCAACGCCAAAACAGCAATGCGTGCGGAAACTCATCTAAGTTGTCAACCACCGTGGCTCCTGTGGTTGTAAAACCAGACATTGTTTCAAAAAAGGCATCACATACCGACGGAATATATCCACTCAACAGGAACGGAAGCATACCAATCAATGAAAAGACAATCCATGAAAGCGAAACAACCAGATAGCCATCCCGCCGGCTCATCGCATTCTCGGCATTACGTCCCTTATATTTCAACAAAGCACCGAGCAAAGCGGCCGTCAACACGGACGCACCAAACGCCAACTGATCATCCTCACCATAAAAAACGGCCAACAATAAACAGAGAAACAACAACCCGCTTTCAATAAAGAGCAATGAGCCTAGAATGCGGTAAATAATACGTAGGTTAAGCATACCGACTTGTTTTCAAAAGGAATAATAACGGAAAAGCTTAATTGAAATACTTCTCCAGTTTGTTGATAACAGCCCCCAGACAAAACACAACGACGGTATCGCCAGCCTGAACCTGCGTCATACCATTGACCAGATACCCCTTCCCGTCACGCACAAGTCCACCCAGGTTCACGCTCGACGGCAAGCCGATATCTTTGATCGGTTTCCGTGTAATCTTCGATCCTTCCTTGACTACAAATTCCGCCACATCGGCATTGGCCACCGTCAAACTCTTTACATTGGTCACATCGGCCTTCAGCATCATTTGATAAATGTGGCTGGCCGCAATAGCTTTCTTATTAATAATCGTGCCTATATCCAGACTCTCGGCCATGCTTACATAGTCCAAGTTCTCTACCATCGCCACCGTCTTACTCACGCCCAACCGCTTAGCAGCCAAGCATCCCAAGATGTTCGCTTCCGAATTATCCGAAAGGGCCACAAAAGCTTCCGTGGTACGGATGCCTTCGTCCAGTAACAAGGAGATGTCGCGTCCGTCACCGTGTATCACCAAAGCGCGGTGCTTACCGTCCAATTGCTCGTTCAACCATTCACATTTATGCTCGTCCTTCTCAATCACTTTCACATTCATATAGTCGGGCATCATGCGCACTGTCTGGGCAGCCGTATTACCACCTCCCATCACAATGACATTGCGTACATCCGGATAATTCTCCTTACCTACCAACTCACGGATGTAAGGAATGTACTTCTGCATCGTCATGAAATAGACCACGTCGTAACAATGCAGGCAATCTTCACCGTGCGGAATAATCGTCTCACTTCCCCGCTTCACCGCCACCACATGATAAGGCGTGCCGGGACCGCACAGTTCTTTTAAAGGAATATTCAGCACCTTGGCGTTATCGCGTACCTTAACACCTATCAGGATAAGTACCCCGTTATGCACTTCCCACCACTGCCTTATCCAACTACGCTTAACGCTACCTACAATTTCGCGGGCAGCCAACATCTCCGGATAAATCAGCGAATGAATGCCTACCGAAGTAAAGAAAGCCTGATGTTCGGCAGCAATGTATTCTTCATTATCCACCCTCGCTACCGTCTTCTTGGCGCCCAACTTACTTGCCAGCATGCAGCACGTCATGTTACGAGACTCGTCGGGGGTTACCCCAATAAACAAATCGGCCTTTGCCACTCCTGCCTCGCGCAATCCCTCAATGGACGTAGGCGACAAGTTTACCGTCATCAGGTCGAAGTCCGAGTCCACCTGTTCCAGTTTCTCCACGCTTTCGTCCATCAACACAATATTCTGATGCTCACGGGAAAGCAACTGCGCCAAGTGTGTTCCTACAGCACCGGCACCAGCAATGACAATTTTCATAACAATGATTTTTGAATAGCGATCCGAATTGCTTCTTCGTCCAATCCGACTAAACGATACAACTCACTAACAGAGCCGTGCTCTACAAACTCGTCCGGTAATCCCAGACGCACAACACGGGGGGTATATCCGTTGTCGGCCATGAACTCGAGCACGGCACTTCCCATACCGCCTTTTATCACGCCGTCTTCCACCGTAATCAACCGGCTGAAACGTTTTCCCACTTCATGTAACAGGTCTTCATCCAGCGGTTTCAGGAAACGCATGTCGTAATGGGCCACCTGTACCGGACGCCCCTGCTGACAAGCATCGGTCTCAACGGCCTCTATGACGCGTTGCACGCTACAACCTATCGGCCCGATAGAAAGTACAGCCAAATCGGCACCGTCTTTCAACCGGCGTCCTTTACCTACCGGAATCTCATCGAACGGACAACGCCATGCCTTGTCCTGACTGCATCCGCGCGGATAACGAATCACAAAAGTCCCCTTTCCGGGCAGTTGAGCCGTAAACATAAGCCGACGCAACTCACACGCATCCATGGGAGAAGAAATAGTCAGATTGGGTATCGGACGCAAAGCGGCCAAGTCGAAAGCCCCATGATGCGTAGGGCCGTCCTCGCCAACCAGCCCTGCCCTATCCAGACAGAGCACTATGTTCAAGTTGAGAATGGCAGCGTCGTGAATCAAATTGTCGTAAGCACGCTGTGCAAACGAGGAATAAATATTACAAAAAGGAATAAGCCCGTCTTTAGCCATTCCGGCCGAAAACGTAACCGCATGCCCCTCAGCAATACCGACGTCAAAGGCACGCAAAGGCATTTCCTTCATCAATAGGTTCATGGAACACCCCGAGGCCATAGCGGGCGTCACACCGACTATACGCTCGTTAGTCCGAGCCAATTCCAATAACGTTTTACCAAAAACATCCTGAAAGCGAGGTGGCTGGTTAGGATTTTCCTCCACAAGGCGAACACCGTTCTCCTTGTCAAATTTACCCGGCGCATGCCACTCTGTAGCCGCTTCTTCCGCCGGCTTAAAGCCTTTTCCCTTGGTTGTATGGATATGCAGCAGGCGCGGCCCTTTCATCTCTTTTATTTCATTCAGCGTCCGCACCAAATCAATCACGTCATGTCCGTCCATCGGGCCGAAATAACGTATATTCATGCCCTCAAAGATGTTTTGCTGATTGGTAAGCAACGACTTCATGGAATTGTTAAAGCGCAAAATGCTATTTCGCCGTTCATTATTGAGCCATCCCCACGAAGAGAGTTTTTGAGCGATCTTGAAACGCAACCGGTTGTAAGTGCTGCTTGTGTGCAAATGCAACAGATACTGCTTCATGCCTCCTACGCTGCGGTCTATACTCATATTATTATCATTCAGTATGATCAACAGATTGTTCGGAATGGTTGCCGCATTGTTCAACCCCTCGAAAGCCAGTCCGCCGCTCATAGCCCCGTCACCTATAACCGCCACATCATTACGGCGTTCACCGAATACTTACGCTTCATTTCGGCAGCACATCCCCAATGCCGCCGAAATGGAATTGGATGCGTGTCCGCACACAAAACTGTCGTACGAACTCTCCTTGGGGGACGGAAAAGGACGGATACCGCGAAATTTACGGTTGGTGGCAAACTGTTCCCGTCTGCCGGTCAGTATTTTGTGGCCATAAGCCTGATGTCCTACGTCCCACACCACACGGTCGTCAGGAGTATTGAATACGTAATGGAGTGCAACGGTGAGTTCAACAACACCAAGACTCGAAGCAAAATGACCGGGATTTTCGGCTAGTTCGTCGATAATATCCAGACGTAGTTCCCTACAAAGTTCGGGCAATTCTTCCAGTTTCAGACGACGCAGGTCTTCCGGTGAATTGATCCTGGATAACAAGCTATAGGTTATTTTCTTTTCCATCACTCGATTTAATTTTACAAAATTAGTACAAAATAGCCGATTTTCCCTACTTTTGCTCAGCATTTTCTTTTCAATTCAATAAGATGGAATTCAGAACCAAGGTAGAAATACCTGTTAACAAATTCAGTATCAAACCGTCAGACCACATTATGCTGCTCGGTTCATGCTTTGCCGAGCACATCGGTAAACGGTTACAAACCCACAAATTCCAATGCAACGTCAATCCGTTCGGAGTTCTTTACAACCCCGAAAGCATCCGGCTGTGCCTGGAAACGTTACTGAACCACCTTGAACAACAAACCGGATTTCCACCACACTACCTGTTCCAGGAAGGGGGCTATTGGAACAGTTGGCTGCACACCAGTAAATTTGCCGCCACGAGCCGGGAAAACTGCCTGGAACACATCGAACAGCAGTTGCACCAAGCAGCCGACTTCCTGATGCACACGGACTACCTGTTCCTGACCTTTGGCACAAACCGACGATACGAACACAAGGAATACGGATTCACAGTGGGCAATTGCCACAAACAACCGGCGGCAATCTTCCAGACCGTAGACGACAGCCCTGAAGCCATCGCTGCATCCTACCTTCCCCTGCTGGAACGGCTGCACCGGCTCATCCCACACCTCCGGATTGTATTTACCGTCAGTCCCTACCGCTATGCCAAATACGGTTTTCACGGCAACCAATTAAGCAAAGCCTCTTTGCTGCTGGCCGTAGACAAACTGGTGAATAACGAGATGCCCAGTCCGTTGAAAAAGACAGGCTGCTCTTTTCAACGGACTGGGCATCTCGTTTATTTTCCGGCTTACGAGTTGTTGCTGGACGAACTGCGGGACTACCGGTTTTATGCCACCGATATGCTCCATCCCTCCGAGCAGGCCATCGATTACATTTGGGAACGGTTTGGCGACGCCTATTTTTCACCGGAGACTCTGCACTTCCTGAAAGAATGGCATGCCATAGAAAATGCCCTGAATCACCGTCCGTTTCACCCCGAAGCGCCCGAATACCGCAACTTTATACACAAAATAGTGTTAAAGATAGAGCAACTCAGAGAAATTTATCCGAACTTAGCTGTCGAAAACGAACTCAACGAACTTAAAAAGCGAATCGATTAATATTTTACACACACCATGTCCTATTCTTTAGAAAAAGTGGCCTCGCTGATAGGGGCACACTGCCAAGGGCAATACGAGGCGTCCATTGACTGGATGCTGACGGACAGCCGTTCTCTGGCTTTTCCCGAAACCACATTATTCTTCGCCATTCACAGCCAACGCAATGACGGACATAAATACATTCCCGACCTGTACCGGCGCGGCGTCCGTGCTTTTGTGGTGGAACAATTACCGGACGATTGGCAGACACGCTACCCCGATGCCTGTTTCTTGTGTGTGATAAACACGCTGAAAGCATTACAGCGTTTGGCTGAACGGCATCGCGAAGCGTACGACATTCCTGTAATAGGCGTTACAGGAAGCAACGGAAAGACCGTTGTCAAGGAATGGTTGTACCAATTATTATCCCCCTCGAAACGCGTCACCCGCTCGCCCCGCAGCTACAATTCGCAGATAGGTGTTCCGCTTTCGGTATGGCTGCTCAATGAACAGACCGAAGTGGCGGTGTTCGAAGCGGGCATCTCAGAACCCGACGAAATGGGCGCACTCAAAGCCATCATACAACCTACCATCGGCATCATGACCAACATCGGTGCTGCCCATCAAGAGAATTTCTCGTCCATCAACGAGAAATGTTGCGAAAAACTTTCCCTGTTCAAAGACTGTGACCTGCTTATCTATAATGGCGACGACACGTTGATCAACGAATGTGTGGAGCAGAACTTCATTGCCAAAAACCTGCTTGCGTGGTCAACCAAAGATCCGGAACGGGCGCTTTATATAAGAAAGGTGGAAAAAGAAGAGCAACAGACCACCGTCCATTACTCTTACCTGGGTTACGACGGAGCGTTCACCATCCCCTTTGTAGACGAGGCTTCCGTTCAAAATGCCATTCATTGCCTGGACGTATGCCTCTACCTGCACATTCCGCTGCAAACCATTGCCAACCGCATGAAGCGGCTCGAACCTATTGCCATGCGGCTGGAGGTGAAAGAAGGACGCCGTGGCTGCACGCTCATCAATGACAGTTACAATTCGG
>CABSGW010000072.1 GCA_902477365.1 uncultured Prevotellaceae bacterium | reverse complement strand
TGCGTAGTCACAACTTTCTTCTGAAAAGCATCCAAAATCCTCAAAAGGTATTCCTTTTTTTGTAAGGTACTGGATAATGAATTGTTTAAGTTCATACCCGGCGTGGTCTGATGCCAGTCCTATTTTTGTGTGATCCATATTCCACCTACTTATTTTTGATTTAAAAATAGTTTTACTTGGTTATATATGTTTTCAGGCGTAAACCCTAATTTTTCGTCCAAAACTTTGTAAGGAGCCGAAAAACCAAAGCTATTAAGACCGTATACAGTTCCGTTAGAGCCTACAAGACCCTCGAGGGTAACGGGCAGACCTGCTGTCAAACCAAACTTCTTAACCTCAGCAGGTAAAATACTCTCTTTATATGCTTTACTTTGAGTTTGGAACAGTCCTTCTGACGGACAGCTCACTACACGTACCTGTATATTGTCTTTCTGCAAGAGGTCTGCTGTCGCTACCAACGTAGAAACTTCTGAACCAGAAGCGATAAGAATAACATCCGGAGTTTCACAAGCAATTACTTGATAAGCACCTTTAGTTGCTTCTTGGTAGGTTGTGCTTTCGGGCAAGTCGTTCACATTCTGACGAGACAAGATAATAGCCGTGGGGGTATCCTGATTTTCCATAGCCATACGCCAACTAACAGTTGTCTCATGAACATCTGAAGGCCGAAGAACGAGCACAGAGTTACGTCCGTGATGATTTTTCAGCTTTTCCATAAGGCGTATTTGTGCTTCTTGCTCAACGGGTTCGTGGGTCGGTCCATCTTCACCTACACGGAACGCATCGTGTGTCCATACAAATTTAACGGGTAACTCCATCAATGCAGCCATACGAATCGCGGGCTTCATGTAGTCTGAGAATACAAAGAATGTACCCATTGCTACATAGACACCGCCATGCAAGGCCATACCAATACAAACACAAGCCATGGTTAACTCACTGACACCGGCCTGGAAAAATGCACCTGAAAAATCTCCGTTGGTGATATTCTGTGTGTATTTTAAGAAGCCATCAGTCTTGTCCGAATTGCATAAGTCGGCAGAAGAACAGATCATGTTCTCTACATTTTGAGCCAACATAGATAGACACGCTGCAGATCCGTTTCTTGTAGGTCCATTTGGCTTTTGCTCAATAGAATCCCAATTCAGAGAAGGTAATTTCTTCTCGAACCAATCTTTTTGTTTGGCCGCTTTTCCCGGATTTTCTTTTGCCCAAGCTTCTTCCTCATCATGTCTTTCTTTTACGATCTGTAAAAGTTCCTCTTTACGTTGTTTGTACAGTTCTTTTACTTCGTCATAGATGATGAACGGATTTTCGGGATCTCCTCCTAGATTCTTAATCGTATTGATGTAAGCATCTCCTCCCAGTGGTGCACCATGTGTTCCACAATCACATTCATATGATGTGTTGTCTGCTTTGCGGCAACCTTTACCCATAATACACTTACCAATGATAAGGGTAGGACGTTTGTCCTCTTGTTGAGCATCCTTCAGTGCCTGTCGAATTTGTTCACAGTCGTTTCCATCTATTTCGATCACGTTCCAGTTCCAAGAGCGATATTTCATCGCAGTATCTTCGCTGATGACTGCGTCACAGGCTGTCGATAACTGGATATCATTGGAATCATAGAACATGATTAAGTTGTTCAAACCTAAATGTCCCGCAACACGTCCTGCTCCTTGGGAGACTTCCTCTTGAATACCACCGTCAGAAATATAAGAATAAATTTTTTCCTTTAAGAAAGAAGGATTTCCTGTTCGCGCGGCCAAGAATTTGGCTGCAATTGCAGCTCCAACCGCATAAGTATGACCTTGTCCAAGCGGACCTGATGTATTTTCAATACCTCTTGCAACGTTCACTTCGGGGTGTCCCGGCGTAGGAGATCCCCATTGCCTAAATTGTTTTAGTTCCTCAATGGTGAACCGATCAATTAAAGCGAGTTGTGAATATAACATCGGCGACATGTGTCCCGGGTCTAAAAAGAAACGGTCTCGACATTCCCATTCCGGTCTATTAGGGTCATAAACTAAAAATTCAGAATAGAGCACATTGATAAAATCTGCTCCTCCCATAGCTCCTCCTGGATGTCCAGAGTGTGCTTTCTCAACCATTGACGCAGCCAAAATACGAATATTATCCGCTGCTAAATTCATCAATTTCGTAGAGTTATTCATAATTGTTATGAGACATTTCTATATTTAGTGAACAAAGGTACAATTAATCTCCTAGATAACAAAACTAACATTTGTTTTTCCTTATGGAAGATCTCCTCTTGGTTTCTCCTTTTCTTCTTTGTGTTTCTTTTTAGGACGGAATAAATCTCTGATTGTATTAAAGTCGCGTTTGAACACGATACCTCCCCCTTGTGTGCTTAATGTTGAGGTGGTGAAATAGCGGTCGTTAATTTCGCTGTATGCCTTTAAGCGGATGTTGCCACTCCTGTTTAATAACCATTGTATATTAAAGTCACCGATGAAATTCGTAGAATAGGTCGGGTTGTCGCGATAACCAAAATTGCCATTAATCAACAACCTATTATTCAATAACCGGCCGGACAACAGTCCTTCCACTTCCATATCACTCCATCCCACATTACCAGTTGAAAAATTTGTGCCAAAACTCCAATGTTTGTT
Source organism: uncultured Prevotellaceae bacterium (assembly GCA_902477365.1). GTDB lineage: Bacteria > Bacteroidota > Bacteroidia > Bacteroidales > Bacteroidaceae > Alloprevotella. The sequence goes on along the minus strand of CABSGW010000072.1, from coordinate 7,797 downwards.
ATTGAGAACACTGGATAACATTGAATTCAGTTGGCTGCTTAACGTGCTCGAAAGTAGAGATTTCATAGCTACAGAGGACTGACTTTGAGAGGTTGCATAAGAAGTTTGGCTATAATCATATGTGTAGAAACGACCTATACTAAGGAGATAGATTATTTGCATATTCATATCCTCTTCGGTACTAATTAAATTCCTCACCATTTGTTTCTCATCAGCATTAACATTAGGCAAGTCCAGATCAAAGCTGACCTTAGGCTCTTCCACTTTGCCTGAGAAGTTTAAAATACAATTGACTTTTGTGGGATTCCCACTAAAGTTATTTCCAATATTCAGATCGCTGAGAGAAGCAGAATTGACCGTATAGATTGCTTGTAAGGATAAATCACCAAGACCAGGATCGCCTCCAAATGTGATTGTACCATCTTGTTGAAGGGAGAACTCTTTTCGGATAATGTCCTGCAAACTCATTTTGTATCTTCCTTCATTGATGGTATACGTACCGAATAACTGGAATTTCCCCTTATTATAGAAAGATGCACGTATGATTCCGTTGCCATTGCATTGAATATCATCGCCCGTCTTTTCATTCATCACGATCCGTATAGCTGTACTCGGATTGATGTCTAAATTCAAATTCACATAAATGTCTGTGGTTGGCTGTAAAGTGGCAGATTGGGATGTTTCTACAATCGCACTGTCCGAATCATTGGATTTTTCATGATTGCCGTTCGTTATATTCAACAATTGAAGTTGGTCGGCATCGTCTGGTCGGTCTGCATTATAAGTAAATGTACTTTTATCGTTTGGATTAATTGTTGCATCGACATTAAGCATCCCAGGCTTACCCGTCAGGTGAATAGTTCCTGTTCCATATATTTTTCCGTAAAAGGTTGAGCCTTCATCGGGGTGCGGATAGTTGTATGTCAGCATTTTTAGTGGATTTAATCGAATATCATAATTGAAGTTATCAAAATGTTCATGTCGTATTGAGGCCATAAGTTTTCCGGTATTCCCTTCTGTATCAAAAAGGGTCGCATTCCGGATTTCAATATGGCCGGGTTTGAGAATCACACTGTCATTTTTTAGGGTGTAATCGGTATTTAGGATGTTTAACCGGGTTTGTAAACTGGCTATGTGTTCCCCCTCAATGTTCAAATGACTAAATGGACCATATAATCGGCAATGTCCATTGGTACGTCCCTTAATGTCAGACATGATATCGGAAAGAAATGAATTAAGGAATGCCAGATTAGTCTGTTGGCTTTGGATATTGAGATCGAGTGCACTTTCTTTAATAGAAACATATCCATTTACCTGTGTACGACTTTTATCTAATTCGCGAATATCGGCATCCAGTGAAATCTTATTTTCTTCTTTGTTCCAACCCCCTATTAAATTCATGTCACCCATTAATCCTGTATTAAAGGTGAAATCTTTAACCTGTAAATTAGCGCGGACATGAGGAGATTGCAACGTATTACTTAATTGAAGGCTTCCGGTAGCCAGTCCGGTAAAGTCTACAGGATGAAAGTTCAACAGGTCAAACAGATACTCCAAATTAATAGCCTGTAAAGAAGCCGAAATAGAATCGCGTGCATTGGGCTCTAGATTGCCGTTAATAGTTAGTTCTTGGTTTTTATGTGCAATACGGAAATTACGGATATAAAAGTGTCCGTCATGATAAATCGCAGTTGAAGGAGATAATTTCCAAATTGAGTCGTTTATATAAATATCAGTAGGATGTATATGGGTACTGATAATGGATGTCTTGACAGGATCTAAGTCGATTTTGCTAGTTAACAAGATATTTCCTTTATGTATTCCTGTTTGGTTTTCTTTCCACTGTAACTCTGTATCTATTAAATTGATTGAAGTGCCAATTTTATATCAGACTCCTGCATTCGCTTAGTGACTTGTGCCAAGAAATGTATTTTTCCTGTATCACGTTTTACAAACAGTTTACCTGCAGTATAGAGCTCTTGGTTATATGTAAAATGAGGAAATACCCCTTCAACTAACAACTGTTTGTCCTTATGATCCATATATCCCGATATGTTGATAGGCTTTCCGTCTGTGTTCAACGGAATCTGTAACACATGGTTCAGGAAGTCAGTGTGATATAAAGAGCACTGAAATGTGATTTTATTTTGATGTGGAGGAATTTTGGGGCTGTTCTTTGCAAACAAGTGGGGTAATTCTTCGACCACAATCGAACGCAAGCAACTGGGTAATTCTTTGTAAGCGAAATTACCGTCTATTGTTGCGTTGATGAAATTACTTTTAAGTTGCAGCTTTTTTTGTCTTTTGTATGATGAAGCCAAGCAGGTCAGACTATCCAATGCATAGACAGTATTACCGGCTTTTTTCATGCTGAGGTTGTAAATACCCAATGACCCATTTAAATTATCTATCTCATTTCCTGAGAAGCGTGCAGTTATTGTTGATGAAAATTCGGTATCTCCGTATGCATCCGACCATTTTAAAGTATTCGGGTCAGCCTTATCTAAATTCAATATAACGTGCAAAGAAGGTGTTTTCTGTTGTTCTTGGAAACTACCTTCTAAGTCTGCCAGAAGATGCTCATCTTGAATTTTCGCATTATATCTGTATATATTTTGCTGTTTCGTAACATTTATGGTCATATTTTGATAGACATAATCGTTATATTCCAGCTTGTCTATTTGTAAGTTACCTTGTGTCTGTTTAGTAGTTTGTTCTAGTTCTCCCTTAAAGAGGATGTGTCCGGCTTGTGCTATACCTATTTTTTTTAGGTCTATGTCGCATTCCTGAAACTGGATATGGATAGTGGTATCTGGAGTTATTCCGGCTGTAGCCCTTAGATGTCCAACTTCGGTTTGCAACAAGTGACTGCTTGTGAGGTTTCGGCTGGGAGATAAATCAAAGCGACCCGAGTAATGAATGTTTCCTATCGAGGATAAAATAGGGGTTACAGACTCTGCGAAAAGCGTAGAACGTGTACCCCAAAATGTAACTAATTTGGATGGTATTTGTAAGTCGTCAATGTTTACATCGCCATATAGAATTGTTTTGTCTTGATGAGTATTCCAGTTTACCGTTGCCGTAGCATATAGGCGAAAGTCATTATCAAGTCCTATTATTTTAGATGATTGTAAATGAGCTTTTTGATTACTTATATTGATGCTTGACTCTAAAGAATACTTCTGGGATGTATGTTCGTTTAAAGTTGGTGTCAGAAAGTTGAAATCTGCCAGATCGAAATGAGAATTCTTGAGTGCTATATTACCGTGTACCGTTTGTAAGAATAGACCATGCTTAAATCTGAAACGACAAGGGGCTATTTCCAAACGACTGTTGGGCAATTCCAATTTACTGGCAGAGATTGCACATAAAGTTCTATTGGCGATAATACGTGTTTGGAACTGATTGATTGTTAGCCCACTACGCTCTTTCATTTGGAATGAGCGCACACGTACATTAATAGAATCATCCCTTAATGCCATGATACTGAGGTTTGCATTCAGTTTCTCTATTTTCAGGTGGTTGACGTCTATTTGTTTTAATGTATCAGGTTGGTAAACCACCGTATGGCTAATTTGTGCATTGCGAATAATCAGCGTTCGTATTTGCCAATCTGTTTGTGTATCGGCTGGTTTGTCGTTACCTAATTTATCTAAGATGAACTGAAAATTATAAGGTGTATCGGGCGTTTTCTTGGACAAGTTCACCTTCAAATCTATCAGTTCGATGTTGTGAATGGAAATATTTCCTTTAAATAACGGTAATAGGTTCAATTTTACGGCTACTTTTTCACATGAAAGCATCTCCGTGTGTGTCTGATCGTAAATAGAAAGACGGTCAATGATGATTCGATTAAATAAGCCCAGTTGGATAGCTTGTATGCTACAATCCGTTTCGAATAAGCGTTGTAATTCCTGGTTAATATGCGAATGGACAAGTGTGCGGATAGGAGTATATGAAAAAAGTAACAATAATCCCAGATAACCTCCAACAACAAAGGCTATAAACCATCTTACTATTTTCCGAACACGTTTGATAATGGATTGATTTTGGGACAAAGTTAAAAAGAAAAAACGAAAAAGTGGAAGGTATATCTGTTTACAAATCAATAAATATGTTTTCTTTTAATTCCTATCACAGTGTAAGGCTAGATTAGCCAGATTATTCACTATTTTTATTTACAACTAAATTAGAATAAATATAAGCGTTGAGTTCTGATTTATTTTACGCTATAAACTATTTGACAATCATATTTTTTATGTAATTTTGCAGGTGTGAAAATATATCTTAATATTATATCCACCTTATGGCAAAAGTAATCAAGTTGCGTAAAGGATTGGACATCAATTTGAATGGTGTTGCTGATAAAATAACGAATAAGGTAGCGCCATCTTCATTGTATGCCCTAATTCCAGATGACTTTACAGGAGTCATTCCTAAAGTAGTAGTGCGCGAAGGAGATCGGGTCAAGGCCGGTTCTCCGTTGTTTGTAAACAAACGTTGTCCGTCTGTATGCTTTGTTTCACCGGTGAGTGGAACGGTTTCGTGCGTAGAACGTGGCGACAAACGAAAAGTGTTGAGTATACAAGTTGTTCCGGATGCAGAACAAACTTATGTTGAATTTGAGAAAATTCAGGTAGAAGGAACGTCGGCAGAGGCCATGGTGCAATATCTTGCCAAGACGGGATTGTTGGGATACATGAAACAACGTCCTTACGATGTTGTTGTTTCACCAGAAGATAAACCGAAGGCTATTTTTGTTTCAGCATTCAACACGATGCCTTTAGCGGCCGACTTTAGTTATGTAGTAAAGGGGCAAGAGGCTATTTTCCAACAGGGACTTGACGCGTTAGCTTGTATAGCTCCGGTGCATGTAGGAATTAGCCCCGAACAGGCTAATGGATTTATGGTAAATCTGAAGAATGTGGATATGACGGTTTTCGATGGTCCGAATCCGGCCGGTAATGTGGGAGTTCATATTAATCATGTTAATCCTATAAATAAAGGTGAGATCATTTGGACTATCGGCGCAGAAGAAGTGCTGTTTATCGGTCGTTTAATGCAAACCGGTAAGGTTGATTTAACACGTATCATCGCAATAGGCGGCTCTGAGGTTAAAAGACCATCTTATTACAGTGTGAAAGTTGGTGCGCAAACGGCTTCTCTTTTGAAAGACCAGCTATGTTCGGAAGAACATACCCGTATTATCAGTGGTAACCCACTTGTGGGCTATCCTGTTTCATTAAATGGTTTTTTAGGAGCTCACGCTACAGAAGTTACGGTGATTCCAGAAGGAGATGATGTACATGAACTGTTAGGATGGATTAGTCCCCGGTTCAACCAATTTTCGGTAAACCGTTCCTATTTTAGCTGGTTGTTAGGTAAAAAGAAAACCTATTCGTTGGATGCACGAGTAAAAGGAGGAGAACGCCATATTATAATGAGTGGCGAATACGACCGTGTGTTTCCGATGGATATCTATGCAGGCTATCTGATAAAAGCAATTTTAACCGGAGACATTGACCGTATGGAGGCATTAGGTATCTACGAAGTAGCTCCTGAAGATTTTGCCGTTGCTGAGTTTGTTGATTCATCTAAGTTGGAATTGCAACGAATTGTTCGGCAGGGGTTAGATATGTTACGTAAAGAAATGGCTTAATATGAATTTTCAAAGATAGATTCAATGAATGCATTAAGAAAATATATTGATAAAATAAAACCCAATTTCGAAGAGGGGGGCAAACTGCATGCTTTCCGTTCTGTTTTTGATGGTTTCGAAACCTTTTTGTTTGTACCCAATACAACAACAAAGGTGGGTGTGAGTATTCACGACTCCATTGATTCCAAACGTATTATGTCGTTTGTGGTGATAGCATTAATTCCTGCATTGTTGTTTGGAATGTACAATGTAGGTTATCAAAATTATATGGCAGCTGGTGCCAACGGCTCTTTCTTAGAGCTATTTACGTATGGTGCTTTAGCTGTTTTACCTAAGGTTGTTGTATCTTATGTGGTGGGCTTAGGAATAGAATTTATTGTAGCTCAGTGGAAAAACGAAGAGATACAAGAAGGCTTTTTGGTATCGGGTATTCTGATTCCCTTGATTGTTCCAATAAATTGTCCCTTATGGATTTTAGCATTGGCAACAGCCTTTGCAGTGATTTTTGCAAAAGAAATTTTCGGCGGTACGGGAATGAATATTTTTAATGTGGCTTTAGTGACTCGTGCTTTCCTCTTTTTCTCCTATCCCAGTGAAATGAGCGGTGAATCGGTTTGGGTGGCGAAAGACACTATTTTCGGTCTCGGCAATACTCTACCCGATGGGTTTACGGCTGCAACTCCTCTTGGATTAGCAGGTGCAGGACAGCCCATAGACACATCTTTGCAGGACATGGTGATAGGACTTATTCCTGGGTCGATTGGTGAAACAAGTGTGATTGCTATCGCGTTAGGAGCAATCATTCTGTTGTGGACTGGTATTGCCAGTTGGAAAACCATGTTTAGTGTGTTTATTGGCGGCGGTTTGACTGCTTCATTATTCCATGCTGTTAATCCGGAATTGTCTCCGTTGAATTGGTATGAACACATTTTCTTAGGTGGTTTTTGTTTTGGAGCTGTTTTCATGGCAACCGACCCTGTTACCAGTGCGCGTACCGAACAGGGTAAGTACATTTTCGGTTTTCTAATTGGCGTTGTTGCCATCCTGATTCGTGTGCTCAATCCCGGATATCCAGAAGGCATGATGCTTGCTATTTTGCTGATGAATATATTTGCTCCGCTAATTGATTATTTCTTTGTACAAAGTAACATAAACAAACGTGCAAAGAGAGTTCGTGTAAACAGTTAAATAATAGTAGAAATGAATACGAATAGTAATACATATACCATTGGTTATGCTTCGATTGTCGTAATTATTGTAGCATTTCTATTGGCTTTTGTTTCTAAAGTCTTAGAACCTCAATCATTGGCCAATGAGCGTATTGATAAGAAAAAACAGATATTGGCAGCATTAAACATACGTGGTGTCGATAATGCCAATGTGGAAGAAGAGTATGCTAAATATGTTATGGCAGATGCCATATTAAGCATTGACGGTTCTGTAAAGAATGAAGGGAAGGATAAAGATCTGGCCGGTTTTTTGGTACAGACAAAAGACATTACGGACGAAAACTTACCTTTATATATTTGTTCAGTAAATGGTGAGACCAAATATGTGATTCCACTTTCAGGAAAAGGACTGTGGGGAGCAATCTGGGGATATATAGCGCTAAACGCAGACAAAAATACGGTTTATGGTGCCTATTTCTCCCATCAAAGTGAAACGGCAGGGCTTGGATCTCGTATCACAGAAGAAGCTTTCCAGAATGAATTCAAGGAAAAGAAAATTCGTGAAGAAAATTCTTCAAACATAAAGTTGACTGTTGCTAAGTTTGGAAAAGTGTCCAACAAAACGTTTGAATGTGATGGCATTTCAGGTGCAACACTCACGATGAATGGTATGACAGCGATGTTTCGCGATTGCTTAGCGAAATACATGTCGTTTTTAACTGCAATTGATTAAAATACAGATGGCTATGAGTCAATTATTTTCTAAAGAGAATAAAGAAGTTTTCTCGAGTTCTATCAATTTGAACAACCCGGTAACGGTACAGGTTCTTGGAATATGTTCGGCTTTGGCCGTAACATCGCAATTGCAACCGGCTATTGTGATGGGACTCTCGGTAACGGTCATAACAGCTTTTATATATGGCTCAATCCATGAAGCGTTACCGCCAGGTAGCTGAGACTTCCGGCGAC
>CABSGW010000071.1 GCA_902477365.1 uncultured Prevotellaceae bacterium | reverse complement strand
ACGGCTGGAGGTAAAATCTCGTCCGGCACATGATGGTCGCAAATGATGAAGTCTATTCCCTTCTCACGGGCATAAGTTATTTCTTCTACAGCTTTGATACCGCAGTCGAGCACGATGATTAATTTTACACCGGTTTCAGCGGCATAGTCAACCCCTTTGGTTGAGACGCCATACCCCTCGTCGTAACGGTCCGGGATGTAATAGTCTATATTGGAATAATACTGTTGCAGAAATTTGTAGACCAAGGCAACGGCTGTACATCCGTCCACATCATAATCACCATATACCATGATGCGCTCCTTGCGTCCCATGGTCCGGTTCAGGCATTCAACGGCTTTCTCCATATCGTCCATTTCAAACGGATCGTGCAAGTCATTGAGTTGGGGACGGAAGAACTTTTTGGCTTCTGCTACGGTTGTGATACCACGCTCTAGCAATAGTTTGCCCAGAATTGGGTTGATTCCCACTTCTCTGGCCAAGTCCTTAGCGCTTTCTTTTCCGGCTGGTGTCAGAGGCTCATAGTTCCATTTATAGCTCATTGTATTTTATTCTTTTCTTTTACATAGTAGGCATGCCGCCTTCCCTGGGTGGCATTTAAAACGCAACAATACAATTGTTACTTGGTTGCTGCAATCTTATTTTGAATAGGTAAAGTTAGAAAAAAACTTGCATATACGAACTATGTTCACCTTTTTTTAGTAGTCGTTAAGGTTGCGAATGATGCTTATTTGAGGTTTCGGACTTTTGGTTCGCCTGCTAAAAGTGTACGTGTGTATTTGGAGAGTGTCTTTTTGGGGTGAATTGCTTATTTGTTCTGTACAAGTTATTGTATAGTGGTTACAAAACAAGGATGAATTCTTTGGACTTGTTTTATGCTGCTGGCTCAAAAGCTATGGAAGCAAAGTGATTTCTCCTGCTAAGTCTGTGTTCATTAAGCTACGTATCTGTTGCGTACTGTATCCATGGCCCAGCAGGAACATGAGTTTTGTGACGGTACATTCAGGTGTACCGTCATATCCGTTTATAACGCCGGTTTGTATCAACTGTAATCCCGTTTCATACAGATGCATCTCTACGCTTCCTTGCGGGCATTGGGTGATATTTACCACCAGAATATCTCGTTTGTATAGTTCGTTCAATAAGTCTATCAACCATTTCTTTTGGGGGGCATTACCCGATCCGTATGTTTTCAGGATGACGGCACGCAGCTTTGTGCTATTGAGTACCGAGGAAACAATTTCGCTGCTGATGCCAGGAAACAAGGTGAGGATAACTACATGGGTATCTAATAAAAAATGTGGTTTGAACGGATGGCTCGGGTCGGGACGTCTGATAAGCTGCTCGTTATAACGAATGTGGATGCCGGCGTGTGCTAGCGGAGGACAATTGTACGAACGAAAGGCGTTGAAGCCCTCTGAGTTTATTTTGGTCGTCCGGTTTCCTCGCATAAGTTGATTCTCAAAGAAGATACATACCTCGGGTACGATTGGGCTTCCGTCTGAGTGGCGTGCCGCAGCTATTTCGATAGATGTCAACAGGTTTTCTTTGCCGTCTGTCCGCAGTTTGCCTATAGGGAGTTGAGAACCTGTCAGAATAACCGGCTTACCCAGATTTTCCAGCATGAAGCTGAGTGCCGAAGCCGTAAAAGCCATGGTGTCTGTTCCGTGTAGCACAACAAAACCGTCATAACGGGTATAATGGTCGCTGATAATCCCCGCCAGTTTGGCCCAATAAAAGGGTTCCATGTCGCTGGAGTCAATGGGAGGCGTGAATGCAATGGAGTCTATTTGGTAGTTGAAGCGTTTTAGCTCGGGTACATATCGCTTCACCTGATCAAAATCAAAGTTTTCCAATGCTCCCGTTTCAGGGTTCTCCCACATACCGATGGTTCCTCCGGTATAGATAAGCAAAATGGCTGGTATGGCTGTTGTTGTCATGTGTGCAAAAATAGTGCTTTCTTCTCGAAAAAAGCGATTTGTTGGATACATTAATTATAAAGGTGAAAGTGATAGTTATTGCAAATCGGATCTAATTGGTGGTTTGGAATGCTTCGTAATGAATAAGATGCGAATAAATATACCTAATGCGACTATTTTTTGAATATAAAATTTCTTTCTATCAAAATATATGGCTACTTTTGTCGTCTCTTACGCATAATTATACAGATATGGGAAAGAAAAGTAGTAGAATGGATGTGCTGAAACTGATTATCTCGACTAAGGAGATCGGTAGTCAGGAAGAATTGTTGCGCGAGTTGGAACGTGAGGGGTTTAAGTTGGCTCAGGCTACCCTGTCGCGTGATTTGAAACAACTGAAAGTGGCCAAGGCACCTTCTTCGCATGGCAATTATGTCTACATGTTGCCCAACAATCCGCTCTATAAGCGTACACCCGATGTGCGTGTGTTTGCCGGTTTCAGGCCTACAGGATTTCTTTCCATCGCCTATTCGGGCAATTTGGCTGTTGTGCGCACACGTCCGGGCTATGCCAGTAGTTTGGCGTCTGATATTGATGGGCATGGCTATACGCAAATTATTGGTACAATTGCTGGCGATGATACCATTTTGCTTGTTTTGGCCGAGGGGGTACATCCGGAAGAGGTGTCCGAGGCTTTGTCGGAAATCATCCCCGATTTGCGTCAGCCTGTAGAGTAGAGTTAACGATATAATAAAAATAGATAGTATAGTAAGAAAATGGAATACAATGACGGAATCGAAGTGGTAGTAGCCGATGCTTCCCACGAGAAGTATGTCGACACAATTCTGAAAACCATAACAGATGCGGCCGCCGTGCGTGGGTCGGGTATCGCTTCGCGTACTCATGAGTATGTGGCAACCAAGATGAAAGAACGCAAGGCTATCATCGCCCTGAAAGACGGTGAGTTTGCTGGCTTCTGTTACATCGAAAGTTGGGAGAATAAACATTATGTGGCCAATTCCGGACTCATCGTTGTCGATAAGTTCCGGGGACATCACTTGGCAACCCGTATCAAGAAGACCGCTTTTGCACTCAGTCGTCTGCGTTGGCCACATGCCAAGATTTTCGGATTGACCAGTAGTGGTGCCGTGATGCGTATCAATACCATGTTGGGTTATGTGCCTGTTCCTTTTTCCGAACTGACACAGGACGATGAGTATTGGAAGGGATGCGGAACTCCCGAACATCCTTGTTGCATCAATTGCGATGTCTTGGCACGTACCAACCGTAAATACTGTGTATGTACCGGAATGTTGTACGATCCCGAACGTCACCCTAACGACCCGCTACCGGTTGAACTGCCCGAAGATGTGGTGAAAATGGCCAAGGAGGCGGCTGCGAAAGGCCTCCGCTAACCTGTTATATTGAAAATGTAAAACCTGAAGGCCTCAATCCTGTGAGGCTTTAAAAAGAAATAAGAAGAGTATGGCAAAGAAAGTAGTAGTGGCATTTAGTGGAGGTTTGGACACCTCGTACACGGTTATGTATTTGGCAAAGGAGAAAGGCTACGAAGTGTACGCCGCTTGCGCCAACACTGGCGGTTTCAGTGCGGAACAGTTAAAAACCAACGAGGAAAACGCCTACAAATTAGGTGCTAAGGAGTATGTTACCTTGGACGTAACCAAGGAATATTACGATAAGAGTCTTCGTTACATGGTCTATGGCAATGTGTTGCGTAACAATGTGTATCCCATTTCTGTTTCGTCCGAACGTATTTTCCAGGCAATGGCCATAGCCCGTTATGCCAAAGAAATTGGTGCGTCAGCCATCGCTCATGGTTCTACCGGTGCGGGTAACGATCAGGTTCGTTTCGATATGACGTTTTTGGTGATGGTTCCTGATGTGGAGATCATCACACTGACGCGTGACGAAGTGCTTACCCGTCAATATGAGGTAGACTACCTGAACAAAAACGGCTTTTATGCCGATTTCACCAAGCTGAAATATTCTTATAACGTAGGTATTTGGGGTACTAGTATCTGCGGTGGTGAAATTCTGGACAGCGCACAGGGATTGCCCGAGTCGGCCTATCTGAAACAAGTTACTAAAAACGGTACCGAACAGTTACGTTTGGAGTTCAAACAGGGCGAATTGCATGCGGTGAACGGTGAGGTGTTTACCGATAAAATTGCAGCTATCAATAAAGTAGAAGAAATTGGTGCGGCTTATGGTATCGGTCGCGATATGCATGTGGGCGACACCATTATTGGTATCAAGGGACGTGTTGGTTTCGAGGCGGCGGCTCCTGCCCTCATTATCGGTGCACACCGTTTTCTTGAGAAATATACGCTGAGCAAATGGCAGCAATACTGGAAGGATCAGGTTGCCAACTGGTACGGCATGTTCTTGCACGAAAGTCAGTATATGGAACCCGTTATGCGCGACATCGAGGCGATGCTCGAAAGTTCACAACGCCATGTCAACGGTACGGTCATTTTGGAACTTCGCCCGTTAGGTTTCACAACTGTGGGTGTAGAGAGTGCTGACGATTTGGTGAAAACCAAGTTCGGTGAATATGGTGAGGTGCAGAAGGGCTGGACGTCTGATGATGCGAAGGGATTCATCAAAGTGTTGTCAACGCCGCTTCGTGTGTACTATGCTAACCATAAGGACGAAGGCGATAAATTGGAACAGGAACTATGATTCGGGTAGGTATTATAGGAGGCGCCGGCTATACGGCTGGGGAATTATGTCGTTTGCTGTTGAACCATCCGGAAGTGGAACTGGTGTTTGTGAACAGTAGCAGCAATGCGGGCAATTTGTTGACCGATGTACACGAGGGGCTGTATGGCGAGACGGAGATGCGTTTCACCGATCAGTTGCCGTTTGATCAGGTCGATGTGCTTTATTTCTGTTTTGGGCATGGCAAAAGCACACAGTTCTTGGCCGAGCATACTGTGCCGGCTCATGTGAAAATCATTGATATGGCACAGGACTTCCGTTTGTCCGACTCTTCACACGATTACGTCTATGGCTTGCCCGAACTGAATCGGGACGCTGTTCGCACAGCCTGCCACGTGGCCAATCCGGGTTGTTTTGCTACTTGTATACAGTTAGGATTGCTTCCGTTGGCCAAAGGCGGCTTGTTGGCGGGCGATGTCACGGTCAATGCCATAACCGGTTCTACGGGTGCAGGCGTCAAACCGGCAGCAACCACACATTTCAGTTGGCGCTCGGGTAATATGAGCATCTACAAGGCGTTCAATCACCAGCATGTACCCGAGATCAAACAAAGTTTACGTCAGTTGCAAGCTTCGTTCCAGGGAGAAATCGACTTCCTTCCCTATCGGGGCGATTTTCCACGCGGCATTTTTGCTACCGCATTAATTCGTACGGAGGCTTCTTTAGACGAGGTAGAGACACTTTATCGCGATTTCTATGCCGATGCACCTTTTACGCATTATGTTGGTAAGGACATCGACATGAAACAGGTGGTCAACACCAACAAGTGCCTGGTGCATGTAGGCAAGTATGGTAATAAGCTGCTTGTCACCAGTTGCATCGACAATCTGTTGAAAGGTGCTAGCGGGCAAGCGGTTCAGAACATGAACCTGATGTTCGGCTTGGACGAGACTACGGGACTGAAACTCAAATCGCTTGCTTTCTAACGGCAGGCGCAATATACCAACCATATCCGGGTAGACGCAGGAAAATGCCGGCAACGCATACGCTGTTTCCCGTTAAAAGTAAAAATGATTATGAATTTATTTGATGTATATCCTCTGTACGATGTCAATATCGTAAAAGGAAAAGGCTGCCATGTATGGGACGATAAAGGGCAGGAGTACCTCGATCTGTATGGCGGTCATGCCGTAATCAGTATTGGGCATGCACACCCTCGTTACGTACAGGCTGTGTCCGATCAGGTTGCCACCTTGGGTTTCTATTCCAATTCAGTGGTAAACAAGTTGCAGTCGCAGGTAGCCGAACGGTTGGGCAAACTCTCGGGCTACGATGACTATCAGTTGTTTCTTATCAATTCGGGTGCCGAGGCCAATGAAAACGCGTTGAAACTGGCTTCGTTCTATAATGGGCGCAAGCGTGTGCTGGCAGCCGGTAAGGCTTTTCACGGACGCACATCCTTGGCGGTCGAGGCTACCGATAATCCCAAGATTGTAGCTCCCATCAACGATAACGGACATGTAACCTTCCTTCCGTTGAACGATCTGGAAGCTTTTCGCACCGAATTGGCAAAGGGAGATGTAGCTGCGGTGATTGTGGAGTGTATTCAGGGAGTCGGAGGCATCCGTATGGCGACAGTCGAATTTATGCAAGGGTTGCGTCAGGCCTGTGACGAGACCGATACCGTGCTTATTTGCGATGAAATCCAGTGTGGCTATGGCCGTTCCGGTAAGTTCTTTGCACATCAGTATCTGGGTGTTCGTCCTGACGTCATCACCGTTGCTAAGGGCATCGCAAACGGTTTCCCAATGAGTGGGGTACTTATCTCTCCTCGGTTCAAACCGGTTTACGGTCAGTTAGGTACGACGTTTGGCGGAAATCACTTGGCTTGTGCGGCCGCTTTGGCGGTAATGGATGTCATCGAACAGGAACGTCTGCTCGAGAATGTCAGCAAAGTGGGTAGTTTCTTGTTGACCGAGCTTAAGAAATTCCCCGAAATCATGGATGTGCGTGGCCGTGGCCTGATGATTGGCTTGGAGTTTGCCGAGCCTATCAAGGAATTGCGTAGCCGTTTGGTGTTCAACGAACATGTGTTCACTGGATGTGCGTCAACCAACATTCTGCGTTTATTGCCGCCGCTGACACTCACCATGGACGAGGCGCAAGACTTCTTGTCCCGTCTGCGTCGGGCACTGAATGCTTGATGATTATTCCTTATTAACGGTAAAAGTCGCTCAACTCGTCTCGGGAAGGGCGGCTTTTATCGTTTTGCAACTGGATTGCATGATAAAAGATGTATATTTGCATCCATTAAAATACCGGACATTATGTGGAAAGAACAATGCGAAGAAAAACTGAAGGATAAAGGCATACGCCCCACGGCGGCGCGTATCATCGTGCTGAAGGCGCTGTCCGAGGAAAAAACACCGGTTTCTCTCACCGAACTGGAGGCCCAACTGGTCACGTTGGACAAATCCACCATTTCGCGCTCGTTGGCGGTTTTGTTAGAGAAGCATGCCATTCATGCGTTCGAGGATGGGAGTGGTTCGGTCAAATACGAGATTTGCAAAAACGATGGCCATTGTGCGCTTTCCAGCCGGCATGTACATTTTCGTTGCGAGCTGTGTCAGCAGACCTTTTGTCTGGAGGGTATAAAGGTGCCTTTGGTCGATGTGCCTCCCGGTTATTTGGTCGATGCTATTAACTATGTCATGAAAGGGGTATGCCCCGCTTGCTCCCGGTCGTTTAAGTTCAAACAGGCAGAACGTTAGCGGCTTCAGTGTTTATATAAGTACATCCCCTTGTAAGCAAAATCATTGTTTACAAGGGGATGTTGCATGTTGTGTGGGGATATAGGTTTACGGCCCTCTTTCTTTTGCAACCGGGTTGCGAAAACCTTTCTGTATTTTTGCAACAGAAAAAACAATAAAAATTCAACGATAAATGAAAACAACTTGTTCTTGCTGTTCGCAACACGCCGCTTCTCCATCCTGTTCTCCACAGGGCGGATGGCGACAAGCGACTGCTCCTTTGCTCTCTTTGCAGCTGTTGCTGGTGGGTATGCTGTGCGCTCATTTCGGAGCTTCGTGGTTTCTTGCTCCCGGCGTCCGGTTGGCGTGGTATGTAGTGGCCTTTTTGCCGGTAGGCCTTCCTGTGATGCACAAGGCATGGCACAATATAAGTCAACGCGATGTCTTCAACGAGTTTACGTTGATGTCGGTGGCTGCCATTGGGGCGTTCTGCATTGGCGAATATCCCGAGGCTGTTGCCGTGATGCTTTTCTATACGGTCGGCGAAATGTTACAGGATAGGGCCGTAGTGCGTGCTTCCGGTAATATTAGTCGGCTGTTGGATGTGCGTCCCCAGTCTGCCAGTGTGTGGCGCGATGGAATGTATGTAAGTGTTGCTCCGCGCGAGGTACAGGTTGGTGAGCAATTGGAGGTAAAACCAGGTGGCCGTGTCCCGTTGGATGGATATCTGCTCGATGCCGAAGCGCAGTTCGATACTTCTGCACTCACCGGCGAGAGTCTGCCGCGCACGTTACAGTGCGATGAAGAGGTGTTGGCGGGTATGATTGCTACGGGTAGTCTGGTACGCATACGGGTTAGTAAGCCTTACGATCAAAGTGCCTTGGCGCGTATTCTGGAGTTGGTACGCGATGCGGCCGACCGCAAAGCGCCGGCCGAACTGTTCATTCGTCGTTTTGCCCGTTACTATACGCCGGTTGTGGCCATATTGGCACTTCTCATCGTGCTCTTGCCCGCTTGTTTGGGTTTCTTCGTCCCGGCCTTTCACTATGTGTTTGGCGATTGGTTGTACCGGGGACTGGTCTTTTTGGTTATTTCGTGTCCCTGTGCGTTGGTCATTAGCGTCCCGTTGGGCTATTTCGGTGGTATAGGCGCAGCGTCACGCTTGGGTATTTTGTGCAAAGGCAGCAACTACCTGGATGCGCTGTCACAGGTGCAGACGGTTGTTTTCGATAAAACAGGTACGCTGACAACAGGGCGTTTTGAGATTACCGATGTACAGGCTGTGGGTATCCCGGTTGACGAATTGCTCACTTATGTGCTGTCGGTAGAACAGAAAAGTACGCATCCCGTTGCACAGGCTGTGGTGCGTTATGCCGTTGGACGTCAGGTCGTGGCGGTGGCTGTCGATCAAGTGGAGGAACTTGCCGGTAGGGGAGTTCGGGCGGTAATTGACGGCCGTTCCGTTGCGGTGGGCAACGTGCGTATGCTGACAGAAGAAGGGATGGATGTTCCGGTTGCCTTAACCGGTACGGTTGCTACGGTTGTGGTTTGTATGGTCAATGGCCGTTATGCCGGCCACTTGTTGTTGTCCGACAGTCCGAAACCCGATGCCGGACAGGCTGTAACCCGTCTGAGTGCGATGGGAGTGACGGATGTACGTATTTTGTCGGGCGATAAACAGGAGATTGTAGACCATTTGGCTGCTCGGCTGGGCATTAGGCAGGCATACGGCAACCTTTTACCCCAAGACAAGGTCTCCTATGTAGAGCAACTGACGGCAGTTCCGGGGCACATGGTCGCCTTTGTTGGTGACGGCATGAACGATGCGCCGGTATTGGCATTGAGCGATGTTGGGATTGCGATGGGCGGATTGGGTTCGGATGCGGCTATCGAGAGTGCCGATGTCGTGATACAGACCGACCAGCCTTCCAAAGTCGCGGTGGCTATTGCCGTCGGCAGGGCTACACGCCGCATTGTGAAGCAGAACATTTTCGGGGCTATTACTGTGAAATTGTTGGTACTGTTAGCCGGTGCATGGGGGTGCGCCACGTTGTGGGAGGCCGTTTTTGCCGATGTGGGAGTTGCGCTGTTGGCCGTACTCAATGCCGTACGTATTTTAAATAAAAAGTTTGATTGAGCATCAGAAGGGGGAGTAGTGTCAAGAGTGATACGCTCGTTACTGCAAAGCTCTGCCCTGTGTCAAAGGGGCAGGGCTTTGTAGTGGAAAAGAGAGGGGATATTAGGTTTTTTACATGGGCAATCAGGTATCTCCCTTTATATAATATAGCTTTTTTCAATTTAAAATTGTTCATTTCAAATGAAATAACTACTTTTGTACCGGAAATTGCTGTTAGTTAGACAGAAACAAAACTTCCACAAACATGGTTATTGAGCGTTTGATTTTTGTAAAACGTTGTAAATCGGGTAAATAAGTATTACTCGGTGTCCCCAAGAAACGCTCTTTTCTGAAATAAACCCACTTTTTTGTGCCCCCTACAAACAACAAAACCGTCTGTTGGTTTGCGTTGCGTGTAACTTATTGTCGGGAGCTGGATGTGAAAAAACATCTTGACGCGTTAGGCGTCGAGACCTTTATACCTATGCGATACGAGTATATTGTGCATCACCGTAAAAAGGTCCGCAAACTTGTACCCGCTATTCACAACCTGCTGTTTGCACGCACCAATAAGGCCACCCTTGATGAATTGAAACAACATACCCTTCTTCCCATACGCTATGTCATGCGGAGGGAAGAGGATCGCAGCTACATTGTCGTAATCCCCGATGGGGCGATGGAGAACTTTATCCGTGTAGCCGGAACTTACGATGAGAAATTGGTTTATATGGACATACAGGCACTCGATTTGCGGCAAGGCGAAAGAGTGCGGGTCATCCAAGGTCCTTTTGCTGGTGCAGAAGGCACACTGTTGCGGGTTAAAGGCTGCCGCGACCGTCGTGTTGTGGTTTCTATCGAAAGTTTTGTTCATGTGGTGGCAGCCAGCATTCCGTTGGCTTACATCGAAAAAATAAGCGCAAACAAAACATGACAACCTCTTTTTTTACAGCGTTCGTAGCTTGGCTTCGGCAGGATGGCATGGAGCGTGTCGGCATTTCCGGATTACGCCCCGTGTGTACC
>CABSGW010000070.1 GCA_902477365.1 uncultured Prevotellaceae bacterium | reverse complement strand
GTAAAAGCATCTTCCTTCAGGCCCTCAGCACTTTCGACCAACTGGCGCACGGTAGACACATTTCCACCAACCTGATACATTCCCGGACGAAAAACAGCCCCTTTTACCTCGACCATGTTATGGAAACGTGTAAGTACGGAATCAACCGTCAGCGAATCACCGTCCATTACTTTAAAAGTACCGCGTTCAAACTCATTAATGGTATAGATACCATATTCAGTTCCCTCTTTACGAATCAAACGCAAAGTTTTTTCGTAAGCATCACCGGCAAAACCACCTGCATAGTTCAATAAAGTCGCGACACTTTCCGATCCTTTCATTTCGTAATACATCGGCCGCTTTACCTTTCCGGCGATATTTACCAAACAGTCGTAAGGCCCAACAACAATCACATCATTATCGGCCAAACGGATATTTCCCGTCAATTTTCCGTTCAATATGTAATCATACACATCGACACTCGTCACCAGACGATTGTTCCGGTACACCTTGATATCGCGTAATGTACCAATGTCGTTCGGGCCACCAGCCATATAAAGAGCATGAAACACAGTGGCAAAAGCCGACAGCGTAAATGTACCCGGACTATTTACTTCTCCCATCACATTCACACTGATAGTTCGTGTCTGCCCCACTGTCAACTGCACCTTTGAGTTACTAAACCGCTGTCCCAAGGTAGAACGTAAACGTTCGTTGGCCTCAGCCACAGTAAGTCCGCTCACTGCCACCGGACCAAAATCTTCTATGTCTATTTTTCCTTCAGGAGAAACCGTCACATTATAATTCTTTTGCGAAGCTCCCCATACATCCACAAACACCGCATCACCCGGACCAATACGGTAATCCTTAGGCGTTGCTATATTCATAACGGGTTCAAAGGTTAACTGTTCCCTATTAAAAATATCGTGTCCGAAAATTTTACTTTTGGATCGACGCTCTTCTCTATCGTACCAGTAAGCAGAAGAGTCTGGCATCATAAAATCTATTTCATCGAAAAACTCCAACTCATTTTCTCTGTGCTGGTTTTTCTTTTGGTATTCCGACAGTTGTTTTTCACGTAAATCCCGCCGCTGATTCTGCCCCGGCGTATTTTTTTTCTTATCAGTCGATTTCTTATCTCCATTGTTCTGCCTCAGCCGGTCTTGCTTCGACATCCCCGAAATATTCTTTGCACCTACGACATCGCCATTTTGCTGTTTTTCATACTTCTCTTTGATGCGACGGATCTGTTCAATAGAAACCCCTCGCTGCATCAACTTGGTTACAATTTCTTGTTGTGACGTTCCGTTGCTATTTTCTTTAATCACAAATTGCATCACCTGGTCATCCGACATCGAAGACTGTGCATATACGGACCCGCCACACGCACAAAAGGCAAACAGCATTGCCAACACATATTTTTTCAAACTCATAGGGTTATCATCAAAATTTCGTTCCGTTTACAATAGAAAAAGCAGTTAACCAGATTATTTTCATATCCTTACGCAATGACCGTGTTTCAAGATACTCCAAATCCATCTGCAACCTGTCAAGCATCTTTTCCATCGTGTCTGTATATCCGTTATAAAGCGTAGCCTCGGAGGTTAATCCCGGACGCATCTTATACATATAAACATAACGCGTGTCATGTTCCATGATCTGTTCAATAAAGCAACGTCTTTCCGGACGATGTCCGACCATCGACATATCTCCCTTCAACACATTCCACAATTGAGGCAATTCGTCCAAGTGATGCTCACGCAAGAAGCGTCCTACCGGCGTCAACCGATCATCTCCTTGCATAGCCAACCGCGGACCACCATTTTCAGCATCTAAATGCATGGTACGAAACTTATATATATTAAACGGCTTGCCTTTATAGCCGATTCGTTCTTGACTAAATATGATAGGCCCATCACCTTGCCGCTTCAGTTTATACGCAACCCACATAAAAAGCGGAGACAACAGAACCAATCCCAACAATGAACCAACCACATCAAGACCACGCTTCACAAAACGCTGAACAGCATTCATAGCATCGTGGCCCTGGAATGTCTGAGCCAATTGTTCTCGTTCTTCTACTTTCATTCTCGTTTCCAATTTTCCTTGCTTTCGCAATCCCAACGCACGTGTACTCATAGTTAAGAACTATTTTTCACGTAAAATATTGCAAAGATAAAACATTTTTTCTTCTGCACAACACTAGATTCTTTGAAAACAAGAAAGTAATTAATCTGTAAAACACCGTCTACCACGCAATTTTGTGTTAAATATATTTCGCACAACCTTAATTTCTACTTTTATCGCTATCTTTGCAAAGTATTCAATACTCGGGGTAGACTGGATTTGACAGCGAGTAGAAAAGGTACGTAAGCATGCAGTGCGTGGTTGGTTGGCACTATAATCCCGGCTAACAAAAATTTATCTGGCGAAAATAACTACGCTCTCGCTGCGTAATCGAAGTATAGTAGATTACCTTTATTCCTGCACTAGGTGCGGGAACGAGACATCACTCAAAAGCTGTGGTTCCGAAGCATTTTGATACAGTGGTGCAGCTAAATCGGAAATAGTTGGATGCAGCCTCGTGCATACAATGAAAATTTAGAGGATAAGACATAGGTTGGTGGCTCTGGTCTTGCCTATGTTCGAAAATTCAAGGCAGAGATAAGCATGTAGAAAGCGTATGGTTTCCTTGTTTGGACGAGGGTTCGAACCCCTCCTACTCCACACATGCACCAGACAAGCACACATCACAATGGTGTCAGAATAAGATGCAGCATTAGTTCGCTAATGCTGCATCTTATTTATTTCCATTCCTTAACCGCATCACGCCCTACCGCCCCAAACAGCTAAATTAGTCCGCACAAACCAACCAAAAAGGTGGTTACAACACGATTGGTTGCAACCACCCTTGTTTTATAGTGGTAAGCCAAACAAAACACAAAGCGCTTCTACTACAAAACAGATGCCCAGTACGTTCTAAAAAGAACGCCTTCTCGTTATTTATAGACCTTCACTTTCTCGTCAAGAGGCAGACAACTTTTATCTCCCGGGGTGTCTAGCGGTTTGCCAAAAGGCATCTGTGCCACCAATTTCCAGTTCTGAGGCAAATCATACTCCTCGCGCACAGCCTCATCTATCAAGGGATTATAATGCTGCAAAGACGCTCCCATTCCTTCGTCTTCAAACATCATCCACAATGCCAACTGGTGCATGGCCGATGTATGTTCCGAAAAAGTAGGGAAATTTGCTGCATAAGACGGGAACTTTTTCTGTAAGCCTGCTACCACATCTTGGTCCTCATAGAACAAGACTGTTCCAAAACCTCCGGCAAAGCTCTGATTGATTTTTTTCTCGGTTTGGGCATATGCTTCTTCCGAAATAATGGCTTTCAACGTCTCTTTTACAATCTCCCACAAACGATGGTGATATTCGCCAAACAACAAGACCAATCGCGTTGATTGTGAATTGTAGGCCGAAGGCACATGGGTGGCGGCATCATAGACCATTTGTTCAATTTGCTCTTGCGACAAGTTACAGTCATCTCCCAATGCATAATAGGAACGACGACTCTTCAAGGATTCCAGAATAGATCTTTTCATCTTTATTTCTTTTTTAATTTATATACGCTGTTTCTTATTGAGCAAAGGTACATAAACCGTTGTCAGAAGCATGTTACTAAAAAATAAGAGATGTGTTATTTCACTCATCTTATGTTTTTTCTCATTTCATTACCACATTCTGGAAGTTTGGTTATCTTTGCACCATTCAACAACAAACCGTTTATATATTCACATGAAAAGAATAAGTATCCTTACTGCACTCATCATTTATATGCTGAATTTTTCATTTGCAGCATCATCCATCCCTTCCAGCCTCACACGCAACATTGACTGGCCTTCATTCATGGACAAACAAGCTATGACGTGGAATGTGCTGCCCGAGGCATGGTATGAATCGGCCTATATGGGAAATGGAACGTTAGGATTAATGATCTACAAAGAGCCAGGCAAAAACGCCCTACGTTTTGAAACCGGAAACAGCGAAGTACACGACCATCGCCCCGAAAAAGGCTTATTGGGAAACCCGCGGTTGCTAACCGGACATTTTCTATTACATCCTGTGGGAAACATTATCAAAGGAAACATGAAACTGGACATTTGGAATGCCGAAACATCGGCCACCATCGTCACCAGTGAAGGAGAAATACGCCTGACAGCCCTGGTACACAGTGATGAGATGGTCTCGATCATACGTATCGAAACCAAAGGAAAAGAAAGCAACTATGAATTGGAATGGATTGAACCCAATCCGCAAAGTCCACGTTATCTGCACAAACAGACACCGGCTGGAAGTTGGCTTACACTCGCTCCCTACGAGGAAAATCCACAGCCGGTCACTTCGGGGGCAAAACAGGGACAATGCGTTTACCATCTCCTTAAAGGAGGAACCACAGCTACAGTTTGGGACATCGAAACCACAGCTGACGCGTCGGAACGCACACTATGGTTCAACACAACCCACAGTTATCCCGACACCACGGCTGCCGAAACAGGGAGAAGGATTCTTCAGGAGGCAACGAAAAGAGGCTTCGAGCCGTTACGAAAATCACACCGTGCCTGGTGGAACAATTATTACCAAGCCAGTTTCCTGACATTACCTGACGGAGTGAAAGAAAATTTTTATTGGGCGCAATTATATAAATTGGCCTCAGCTACCCGTGCCGACCGCTCACTCATAGACAACTGTGGTCCATGGCTCACCATAACACCTTGGCCCAATGCCTGGTGGAACTTAAATGTTCAATTAACTTACTGGCCCTTGAATACTTCCAACCACCTGGATCTTGCAGCATCACTGGAACATGCACTTTACGACCATACAGAGCATCTCAAAGCCAATGTTCCGGCGCCTTACCGTCACAACTCTTTGGCAATGGCCAGATCGACCAACTTGGTATGTGAAAGCGAGGAAGTTGGTATCCCGGGCATAAGCAAGACGCCCGAAATAGGAAACCTGACATGGGCCTGCCACAGTCTATGGCTTGTCTATCGTCACAAAATGGATGACAAACTATTGCGTGAGAAACTCTATCCGCTATTAAAACAATCCATAAACTATTATATCCATTTTCTGTATAAGAGAGAAGACGGGTATCTTCACTTGCCCGAAACATACTCTCCCGAATATGGTAAAGCGCCTGACTGTAATTACGACTTAGCCTTACTAAGATGGGGTTGCCAAACGCTGTTGGAGAGTGCGAAACGACTGCATATCAAAGATTCACTCTCCGGCAAATGGACGGAAATTCTTCAGCATCTGACTCCCTATCCGCAAGATACAACGGGTATGCTTATTGGGCGTGGTGTTCCATACAGTTTCTCTCACCGCCATTATTCCCACCTCTTGGCAGCCTACCCGCTTTACCTGATAAATATAGAACAAGCCGGAAGCAAAGAATTAATCGAACGTTCACTGGCCCATTGGCAGAGCAAACCCAGTGCATTACGTGGATATTCCTATACAGGAGCCTCATCGCTTTCATCAGCATTGGGCAAAGGAAACGATGCACTTTATCATCTGAATAAGCTTTTTGACAAATACCTCAGTGTGAATACATTGTATCGTGAATCCGGTCCGGTTATAGAGACACCTTTATCGGCGGCACAATCCATTCACGACATGTTGTTGCAAAGCTGGGGAAACAAATTACGCATCTTTCCGGCTGTACCGGACGCTTGGCAAAACATCAGCTATGACCAGTGGTTAGCTGAAGGCGGATTCGTCGTTACCGCCCAACGGCAAGCAGGAAAGACCCATTACATACAAATCAATAGTCGGGCAGGTGAGCCCTGTACAGTGGTTACAGACATTGAAAAGCCTGTATTCCGTATTGGCAAAAAGAAGCCGATCCGGTTGTCAGAAACAGAGACGCATACCTATACCATTCCATTAAAAAAAGGCGAAACAGTTGTCATTTATCCCCAAACATCCGATGGTACTTGTATCTTACAACCTATTGAAAACGGAATGGGACAACATTTCGGCAAGAAAAAATAGTATCCCGACCTAAAAGGCTGGCAAAGAAAGCCTATCAACCGGACGAAATTGAGCATCTCGATCAAAGAAAAGAATTTTTCCAAACGTCGCTTCAAATTGACCATATCTTGTTGGGAGAGAGATATAGAAGATACGATGTCTGCAAAAATTGTTACGTACATATTATAGAGGTTTAAAACGATGCAAAGATAACCTTTGGATGTAATGCAGTCAAATAAACTATCGGCTACCATCCCTATAAACAGCTTTTATTGGAATTATAGCCGATATATCCACGTAGTCGATATCAACGACTACGATACCCATTATAAAAATGATTAGCCTGTTGTCGGAATTAAATATGCGCATATTTAATTCCGACAACAGGCTAATCATTAGTTTTTCCAGTTTTCTATTCTTTTAATAGCCTCAATGCAGTCTTCCTTTCCGCCAAACGATGTAAGGCGCACATAACCTTCCCCACTCGGCCCAAACCCTACTCCAGGAGTGGTGACAATTGCCAGTTCATGAAGCATACGATCGAAAAAACTCCAAGACGTTTCGCCGTCTGGTACCTTTAGCCACAGATAAGGGGCATTTTGACCTCCATAGACATGATAGCCTAACCTTGTAAGTTCCTGCTTCATATAGAGAGCATTGTCCATATAATAATCAATTATCTCACGAATTTCAGCTTGTCCTTGAGGGGTATAGATGGCTTCGGCCGCCCTTTGTGTGATGTATGACACACCATTGAATTTGGTGCATTGACGACGGTTCCACAGCTGGTTAAGTTCTATCTTTTCACCATTGCCAGCTGTAAGCGTCAGCTCTTTGGGCACTATCGTATAGCCACAGCGCACACCTGTAAATCCTGCTGTTTTAGAAAAACTGCGAAGCTCTATCGCCACTTTCTTCGCTCCTTCTATTTCATAGATGGAATGGGGAATACCGGGCTGACGGATGTAGGCCTCGTATGCTGCATCATAGAGTATCACTGAACCATGTTCAAGCGCATAGTCCACCCATCTTTTCAACTGTTCATAGGTGAGCACTGTACCGGTGGGATTATTGGGGTAGCAGAGATACATCAAGTCTGTTTTCCCGTCGGGCAAAGATGGAACGAAATCATTCTCGTCCGTTACCGGGAAATAACTTATAGCAAAACGACCTCCCATCCTATTACTATCCAGATATACAGGGTCGGTTACACCCACTCTGCAATCTGCATTGAACAGATCGCCAATGTTGCCACAATCGCTCTTTGCCCCATCACTGACGAACACCTCATCTTTATCAATATCCACACCACGAGAGAGGAAATCGACCTTGACAATTGCCTCTCTCAAGAAATCATAACCTTGTTCGGGACCATAACCCCGGAAGGTTTCCGGATACCCCATCTCATCTACAGCCTTATGCATGGCAGTAATGGCCGAAGTCGGCAGTGGCTTGGTTACATCACCGATGCCAAGACTTACCACTCGAACACTTGGATTTTGTTCTTTAAAAGACTTCACCTTTCGGGCTATGTCAGAAAACAGATAGCTCTTGGAGAGCAGCAGGAAATTTTCATTTATCAGTGACATATCGTTTATTTCTCGTTATCATTTATTTCTATTTTGCCTTCAAATACCGTTTTAGCCGGACCTTTCATCCATACCCGGTTATGGTCAAACTTGACGTGGAGAGCCCCTCCATCCATATACACTGTTGTCTCACAACCTGAACGACCTGTAATACAAGCAGCAACGGCTATAGCACAGGCTCCTGTGCCACAGGCTTGGGTGATGCCGGAACCTCGTTCCCACACCCTCATGCGCAGGTTACCGTCTTCCATTTGCTGTACAAACTCAACATTGGTTCGCTTAGGGAAAAGCGGATGACGCTCAATGGATTCACCGATGGAAGCAATATCAATGGACGAAACGTCATCTACAAAGATTACGGTATGAGGATTGCCCATACAAACGAATGTGGATTGAAAGTTTCCGAAAGGAGTGTCAATAATGATATTATCGAGTGTGCCGTCATGGGTCGCCACCTGTTCGATATTGGACAATAGCGGTACCCCCATATCCACTGTCACATTCATCACTTCTTGATTTTTTACCTCCAGGCTAAGAACTTTTATGCCTGAAAGGGTTTCCAACGTAATTTCTTGTTTACAAGTCAGTCCCTTGTCGAACACATATTTTCCTATGCAGCGAGAAGCATTGCCACACATCATAGCCTCGCTACCATCTGCATTGAATATGCGCATACTGAAATCAGCTTTGTCACTTCGACCAATGAGCACCAGGCCGTCAGCTCCTATTCCTGTATGATAACGACTCCAGTCCATCGCCAAAGTTTCGGGATGGGCTATCGGGAAACGATTTGTATCGACATAGATATAGTCGTTACCCAGACCTTCCATCTTTGTAAATTCTATTCTTTTCATTGCCAATCTGTTTTATCGCCTTGCCTTGCCATATTCTTCTAAGATTGATAAATCCTATCCATATAACTTATAAAAGCATCATTAAGCAGTTTCATCCCTCCTGCAGTAGGGTAATCACCGCTGAAATACCAATCGCCCGTATGGTGAGGGCAGGCATCATGCAGACCTTCCAACGTCTGGAAGATGATCTCTACTTTCGATTGCGTTCCGGCAGGCGTAAGCATCCGGGCTATCTGCGCCGAAATCTCTTCATCCGTGAAAGGTGCATACAGTTCCTTTACATAGTTTGTTCTCGCTCTTCCATCGTCACCACCTTCTTTTGCCATACGGTATTGGCGGGCAACCACATCTTTTAACTCCTGCTCCTTCAACAAACCGATTGTCGCTCGAAAAGCTATCAGCTGGTCCATGCTTGCCATATCTATGCCGTAAAAATCGGGATACCGTATCTGGGGAGCGGAAGACACCACAACAATTTTTTTTGGATGCAGACGGTCGAGTATACCGATGATACTCTGACGGAGAGTAGTGCCACGCACGATGCTGTCATCAATAATCACCAGGTTGTCCACATAAGGACGGAGGCTTCCGTAAGTGATATCGTAAACGTGTGCAGCCAGGTTATTGCGACTGACGCCCTCGGCAATAAACGTGCGGAGCTTGATGTCCTTGATAGCCACTTTCTCGTGACGTATGTGGGCGGAGAGTATGCCGACCAGTTCATCGTGGCTGAGATGTAGCCCCGAGAACTCAATTCGTTTGGCTTTCTCCCGATTCAGCCAATCGTCTAATCCTTCCAGCATACCATAATAGGCCACTTCGGCCGTGTTGGGAATGTATGAAAAGACCGTATGCTCCACATCATTGTCAATCGCCTTCAGGATGGCCGGAACAAGATTGCGCCCCAACTGCTTACGTTCGCGATAGATGTCGGCATCGCTGCCACGGCTGAAGTAGATGCGCTCAAAAGAACAGGCGCATTTCTTTTTCGATTGGTTGATTTGTTCCAACCGCCATTCTCCGGTTTTGTTTATCAGGAGTGCCTGCCCGGGTTGCAGTTCTTCGATACAATGGGAATCTATATTCATGACCGTTTGTATCACAGGCTGCTCGGATGCCAACACCACAATCTCGTCATCGGCATAGAAGAAAGCTGTGCGGATACCCCAAGGGTCACGTATGGCAAAAGTTTCGCCACTTCCTGTAAGTCCGCATATCACATAGCCGCCATCCCACAATCCGCTGGCCCGGCGCAATACGTCTGCCATATCGACACGCTTCTCGATAGCGCAGGTCAGTTCGCTACCTTTCATTCCTTCCTTGCTGTATTCGGCGTAGAGGTGTTCTACTTCCCGATCAAGCTTGTGTCCTAGTTGCTCCAGCAGGATATAGGTGTCAGCATATCTTCGTGGGTGTTGCCCGTCAGCCACGATGTGATTGAACACCTCTTCCGTATTAGTCAGGTTGAAGTTGCCGCATAATGCCAAGTTTTTCACCCGCCAGTTGTTACGCCTCAAAAACGGATGTATATATTCCATACCCCCCTTGCCCGTGGTGGAATAACGGAGATGCCCCATATAGATATCGGCCTGATAGCTCTCTGTATGCTTGTGGATACTGTTAAACACTTCCGTAATAGCATCAGTACCCACACCCCTTTCGCGGAACATGTACTCTTCGCCCGGCCGGGCATTGAGTTTCAGACAAGCCATGCCGGCACCTTCCTGTCCACGGTTGTGTTGCTTCTCCATCAAGAGATAGAGTTTGTCGAGCGCATAGGTGTCTGTATCGTATTTTTCCTTGTAATAATCTTGTGGCTTCAGTAGCCTTATCATGGCTACCCCACATTCATGTTTCAGTTGTTCCATACCGTCTTTATTAGTTAATATGCTTGTTTATGAATACCCGCTATGGCACGTCCACTGGGTTCGTTTTGATTTTGAAATGAAGCATCCCAAACCAGTGCCTCTGCCGTACTGCAAGCTACCGATGAAACTGACGGGACACTACGGGCTGCACTTTCTGACGGGAAATGTTCTTCAAAGATACAGCGATAGAAATATTCCTCTTTGTTGTGAGGAGGGTTGATGGGAAAGCGTTCAGCGGCCTTTGCCATCTGTTCGTCAGAAACCATTTCAGAGGTGTACCGCTTCAAGGAGTCAATCCACGAATACCCTACACCATCGCTAAACT
>CABSGW010000069.1 GCA_902477365.1 uncultured Prevotellaceae bacterium | reverse complement strand
CCGCACCATGATTTCATGCCCGCCGCTGATGACAATCTTCGGATAAGCATATTTCTTGTTCCATTCGTTCACGGCGTAGGGGACATCGGCATCCACCGGACTGTTGTCCCACAATGTCCAAGAGAGTACGATGAAATCGAGGGGGTAATGGTCACGTTCCAACTCCACGAGCTTGCCCGTAAAGTCTACATTGGCACTCCCCATCCGGATGCGCGCCGGAACCTTACGCGGGTCACGTTGGCCGAACCAAGGCCGCCCGGTCGTGTTCCCCTTGTCCATGCTGCCGCTGTTGGAATACTTGCCCGGTTGCAGAAACAACACCTTGGAATGGCCGTCGGGTCCTACCCACCAGAAAGGCATGCCGTCTATATTCCGGGAGTGTGCGTTGCCGCCCCGGTCGGTGTTCGGCCACGAGATGACGTACTTGATGCCCTCTTGTGCCATGACCGGAACCAGTCCCCAGGAAATGCCGGGGATGTCGAACTGCTGGAACACATCGGCAGGCACGCCGGACAGCCGTTGCAACTCGCGCGAGAACTTGAATACATGAAACAACTCCTCATCCGAACAAATGCTCGTATTCAGGTTCACATAACTGGCGTCCACACAAAGGTCGCCTCGCCTGATAGCCGCAATGACCTCATCCCGTTTCTCCGGTTCTGAAATCCACAGGCGTTCAATCGGCCAAGTCACCTCGGGATTCCATACGAAGCGTGCACCGTCCACATGTCCGGCTGTTTCCCGGGCCAGTTTCATGCCTTCCCACACGTTCGTCTTGTGCAACATCTCCACGTTTTTGTGCGTGTTCGTGTAACCGATGTCCACGTGCGAATGGTTGTAAAGGTACACCGTCCAATGCCGCATCGGCTCCACGGTGACTTTCGTCTTCACTTTCTTTTCCGTCCCGCGCACCGTCAGCGAAACGTTCGCGGCCTTGTCCATAGGCAAGGCGGAAGGCAACATGATTTCCACCTCCGCCGAATCCTTTGCATCGACACGGAAGGTAGAAGTCTCCTTCAGTTTCTTGTACGCCACATCCACACGGACTTCACCTTTCAATTCGGGGCCTTTCAACCGCACGGCAACGATACGTCCCGGCGAACGGTCTTGTCTATACCCATACAAAGGCTCCACCACACAACTGACTTGTTCCGGCACGACATCGGCACTTGCCTGTCCGGCCGCCAGAACCGCCAGCATCCCACAAAAAAAATTTCTTTTCATCACATTGATTAGTTTTCATTGTATCGGTCACAAAGTGACAAAAAAAAGACGAAACGGGCAATCAGGCATAACGCAAAAAATGCCACATTCTCGCCACACCGTGCGAAAAGCCCCTGTAAAAACTTCCTTTATCGGCCGATTCTGCCTATCTTTGCCCGCACATATACAACATAACTCAAACATTACCTAATCATGAAACTCAAAAAACGAATGATGACCGGCATGTTGGCCGCCACCCTCGGGGCCATGGCACCGGCACAGGCACAAACTACCGAGCCTTCTCCTTACAGCAGTTACCTCTTCGCTTTCTTCTCCAACAATTCCCCATACGGCGAACAAGTACGTTATGCTTTGAGCGACGACGGATATAAATACACGTCCCTCAACCAAGGACGTCCGATCGTGGCCTCGGACACCATCGCCCTGAAGAAAAGCATACGGGACCCGTACATCACAAGAGGACGGGACGGGAAAACATTTTATATGGTCATGACGGACATGCGCTCGGACGAGGGTTGGCAAAGCAACGACGGACTCATCCTGATGAAGAGCACCGACCTCATCCATTGGCAACACACGGCCATCGACTTCCCCACCCGTTTCCCCGATCTGACGGGATTCGACCGCAAAAACCTGCACGCCGTTTGGGCGCCTCAAATCATCTGGGACGACGAAGTTGGGAAATATATGATTTATTACTCCATCGGGCGGCACGACTGGGAGTATCCCACGGAAGACCCGAACTTCAAACAGCCTTACTTCAAGCTGTTCTACTCTTACGTGAACGAAGACTTCACGGACATCACGGAGCCGAAACTGCTGTTCGACTTCGGTACGGCCGCCATAGACGGG
Organism: uncultured Prevotellaceae bacterium; assembly: GCA_902477365.1. Taxonomy (GTDB): domain Bacteria; phylum Bacteroidota; class Bacteroidia; order Bacteroidales; family Bacteroidaceae; genus Alloprevotella. The sequence goes on along the minus strand of CABSGW010000069.1, from coordinate 8,586 downwards.
GATATCGTGTATAACCCGAAAGCGAAAGAATACGTGCTGTTCTTCAAAGACGAGGGCCGCTCGGTCATGAACAAAGGATTCCGCACGCGGCAAGGCGTAATGCGTGCCACTGCACCCCGACCCACCGGCCCCTACACCATCGAATGGCGGCACCTGCAAAAAGAGGGACAATATCCGGTGGAAGGTTCCAGTGTGTTCTCCCTCATCGGTTCGGACGAGTACATCCTAATGTACGATTGCTACGCACAGGGTTTCTACCAATTCTGCAAGAGCACGAACCTGAAAGACTTCACATTCGTGCAAAACACGAAGACCCACGGCGACTTCACCCCGCGCCACGGCTCCGTCATGCACATCACGCAGGCCGAACGGGAACGGTTGGAAGCATGGTCCGAGCTGAGCATTGCGGTGAATGACCTCCGTACGCGTCCCGTCCCTACACTGACGCTGAAACAACTTGAACGCCGCCCGGCCTTGTTGGCCGAAGCCCAAAAAGTGCTTGACACCACATCCGACCCCAAAACCATAGCGGACATGACGAAAAAATTGAAAAAGTTTAAATAAGAAGCAAGAAGTTACCGCGAATAAAAATAGCTGCACGAATATCCGAATCGTGCAGCTATTGGTATACCGGCTTATCTCATATACAGGAATGGTTATTACCTTATCGCCTTTTTTAGTATATTCAAACAAGAGTTATCTTCTGTTTCATAAGTCGTTTGGGCTATCACCTTATTTTTCTCATTCAATACCACAAAACTGGAAGCACCCATCTTATCGGCATCTATCCCTAAGAATTTTGTCAGATAATCGCTTGCTGCACTTATCGGATTGTAGAAATCAATAATGGCATACCATTTTCTCTTCCGGTTTTGATTAACCACATAAATGGGGCCTCCAACTTTATGGTTTTCCATGTAAGCTTCCACCTCCGCACTGCTCTGTGCACAAATAGGATAAAAGTCCACATCCTTGCGTTCCGAAAGCAGCTTATAGATTTGAGGATAAAGCACCAAAGAAGGCTCGCAATAGTCGCAAAGGATATATACTACTTTATAGGGCTTCGTAGATTCCTTGATTTTTGTAGCCAACTCTGCGTCTCCTAAATTCACAACCTGGCCATAAAGCTGAAAGCCGAACAAATTCAAAAATAAAATCAGACTTAACTTTCTCATCGCATTCTCTTTAATAGGTACTTTGCCTCAAGGTCTATCCACAGGTTTTCCTACAACTTCGATAACATACCCACCATGTTGACCTAAAGAATCAATAAAAGGAATATTACCGGCTCCTATTTGTCCTGTTTCAAATAAATATTCAATCCTCCGATTCATTTCCTCATACATTTTATCTGAATTCAACAAATCTTCCATATCCTGCACCGTTACGGGATCATTCACCCAATAAAGGTCATCATCAACTATCAAACAAGCATCATTCTTATCAAATCCATCAGGAAACTCTTCATCCAACAACAGCTCCATATAATAACGGGAATTCAACGTATCCTCCTTTAACTCTACCAAATATTCGCCTGGGAATATAGCTTTTTCGGCTACCTTCACAGTCGTATTTTTCGGAAAAATTCTTCTATAATCTGCTGAATAGCTTAAAATGAGCGATTTATAAGTGTTCAACCTCAATAGAGGTAATGATTTGGCAATAGTCACAACTTCTGCAATATGCATATGTTTGCTTTGCCTAACAACTCTTTACAGTTGCAAAAATACAAAATAAAAATGAAACCACACTATGTTGGTGCAAAAAAACAATAGTCATAAAACAAAGATTAACTTCGCCTTATGACTATTGTTGTCCACATTAAACTTATTTATCATTTAATTGGTTCCGCATGCACATAGTATTCACTGTTTATAGGGTCTTCCCCGTCAGTTTTAAGTATCAGTACCATGCGAGAATGTTTTGTACGCCAATATGCTTTAATATCAGCATCTTCGGGTAGTGCCTTAAACGTTTTACACAGCGAAGCCTTTTCTGTTTCTTTTATAGTACTATGTGCTTCATAGTACTGGTCCATAATCTTCAACAGACCTTCTCTTTCACGTTCAAGCACGCCTAACATATATTCCTTGTCGTTTTTGTCTTTTGCTCCTTTCAGTACAATACGTAACTCTGCATACGGTTTTGTAATGTCTTCTTTGTAGGCAGTAGGTGGAGTTAGGATAAACTCACGGCTCTTGTCCAGCAAGCAATATTCTGTTAGTTCGGGGTTCTTGGAATTATACCTTACGTTATCCCAATCGTAACCAAAGAATCCATCATTCACCAAATAGAGCCTCTTTCGGGCTTGATAGACAATACGGCCATCTTTATAGCCATTGGCATAGACAATAGTATTGTCATGAGGCGTGAAGAAGTATGTGCTCCACCAATAGGAAGTATTCAAACAGTTTGTCTTACGTTCCATGATTCCAAAGCTATCTGGCATATCACGACAATCACTCGTCCAAGTAATTGAATCGTAGTAGTTGTAATAGGCATTATCTGAAGAGTTGAAACCATATTCATCGGTAAGCTCAAATGTTACAAGGCAGAAGGTCTGAAACACAGGGTCTGTGTTGTCTTTGTCGTCTTCTGCATAGTATGCCTTAATCTTAAACTTGCAGTTGTCGGGAACAGAACGGTCAATATCCGTATCATACGTGTAACTTTTCTTCATCATTTCCAAATCGGTTTCGGTCATGCGTTTATATACAATCATGCCATATATAGACTTGTAACCATTGCTGCCATCACTCGTCGCTCCCAATTTTTGTATGGTGTACATTAAGGTCTTGCCATTCGACTCGTCAAGCTTAAGAATCTGCATGTATCTGCTGTCTGTTGTCTGCTTGTTGCTGCCAAACAGTATGAAGCCTTTGTCCATGTCATAAGTCCATGATACACGACTGAAACAAAAGGCTGGCAAGGCATCACTATAAAAATAACTAAAAGCTTGCTGTGATGTCTCAAACCAAAAGTGTGTAGGGCTGCCACCAAATCTGTCTTTCCAAAATTCCTCCTTGCTCAACTTTCCGTTTTCCTGTACCTCATAAGTGGCAATACTCTCCCAACCATAGCCCTTGACCTCACTCTGTATTTCTTCTGCTGCTATTGGCTTTCTCCCTTTTAGCACACAGCACCCCTCATCATTAACAGTATAGGTTTGGTAGAATAGATTCATATCCAACTTACATTGCTCAACACTCAATTCCTCAGACTTATCGCAACTGCCAAATACAACAGTGCAAGCTACGATGAGTGCTATTAACCAAAACTTCTTAGTCATAATAATCCAAATTTAAAGATTTTACATATAGACAGATTACGGATTTTCAGTGTTTCAAATTCTGCTGTCCAAGATAACTGAGTGCAAAAATACAAAAGTATCAACGTAATAGTGCATTTTTTTATTTTTTATAACACTCAAAACATACTTTTGTGCAAATAAAGGAAGAATAAACTACACCTGACAAATCTATTTACATATTTCTATGCACTGCCTACAGTTGGTACACTCACTTTTTGCGACCATCGGGAGCAAAATTTCTCCGCCATCATGGTGGAGCGAGGAGTTTTGGGGTTCCCAAAACATAACCTCGCTCCCTCCTCTAAGAACAAAAGACGAGATATTTGCCTTTCGGCTTTCCATACCCAAGGTTGCAGACCTTAATTCTCTCAATTTACGCCAAACATCAAAGCTGCCACATTGAAAGAACAAGGTCACAGACACAAGCTACTTTGTACATGGAGTTTGCAAAGGAAAAGGTGATATTTTCAGTGTGAAACTTGCCAAGTGTTTCAGTTGTGTGTTGTTGATTTCCTTTGTGAACTATGCCGAGTGTGCTGTGTGTCCTCGGTATAGTCTGCATAAATCTAATGCCATGCTAAAACACTGCGGAGGTTCGCCCAAGTGGCTGGAGGCGCAAAGCCTCCAAGGAACGTTGCTGCAACCATTTCGGAGAATAGAGCGGTTGCCAATTAATCCACAAGCACATTTTACAGCGTACCAAGTGAGGGCATGTAAAACGTTGAATTGTTGAAGATAGGTATTATCTTTATGAGAACCAACCACTTATACCCTCAACAAACTCTCAACAAATAGCTCTACACAACAAATTACTGGGCAAAAAGAAAGAAAGGAATGGTGTTCATGGTTTTCTCTTTTCAACATTATCTTTCTTTTGTTGAGAGATTTGTTGAGAATATGTTGAGCCGTAAATACCTGATGTTCAATACTTCTTTCATCATATTCAACAATTCAACAAAAATAAGGGGTGTTTTGTCCGTCATTTTTATGAACAGAACTCATCCCCCTACAAGTAAGAATGTCATGCTTATGCTTCAGTACTTATTCACGACAGTACGACAGCGCCAAGCCAACAAACAAGCAAGAGGACATTCAACTAAAGGCGGTTGTTCTTCTATTGAGTTGTAGGATAATGACACTACTTTTCTCTTTTGCCCCGTACAATCTCTTGAAGATGGTGGCACGAAACCGAGCTGCCCCGTATGAGTTTATACGGAAGCAAAGGGCAACAATCATCGGAAAGCCATACAACGTTTGCCAAATGCCATTGGAAGTTTCCTGTTTCTGTTGGACTTCCGACACCGTCAATAAACCATCCTTGTATATTGACCTTATCACAGCATGAAGTTTCATGGCGGTGACATGAAGCATATCAACCAATTCACCCTCACTCATCCACAAGTCTTGCAAGTTGGACGGAATGGATAACATTCCATTTCCGTCCACGGTGATTACAGTCCTTTTCATGCCATTCCCCCCATTGTCGGCATATGCCCCTTGATTCGACTTTCAAAAGCTGATATGTCATGCTCCAATTTAGTACTTGTCACCTTTGCGTAAATTTGTGTTGTGGCGATGTCCGTATGTCCCAGTATCTTGCTTACACTCTCTATCGGCATACCGTAGTTTAAAGCCAAAACTGCGAACGAATGCCGGCTTACATGAAATGAAATTCGCTTCTTGATGCCACACATTTTTGCCACTTTCTTTATACGCTTGTTTACCATGTCAAGTGAGCCAATATTAAACAAGTGCATATCTTTTCTCAATGGCTTGTAACGTTCAATTATCTGTATGGCTGCATCTATCAGTTTAATTTTGAATGGTACGCCTGTCTTTTGACGCTGAGAAACTATCCATGGAGACCCACTTATAATGGCAACATTGTCCTCTGTAAGATTCTTGATGTCAACGAAAGAGATACCTGTCCAACAACCAAACATAAACAAGTCTCTCGCAAAAGCAAAGTTGGGATTTTCCAACTCTATTCCTGCAAATATGTCCAATTCTTCCTCTGTCAAGAACTCACGCTCCTTGTGGTCTGGGTCAACGTGGTACATGGCAAACGGATTTCTCTGTATCTTGCCGTTGTAGTGTGCTGCCGTGACGATATGCTTCAATGGTATGGAGTATATCCAAATGGTAGATTGCGTGAGTCCAATGACATTCTTCAAATACAGACAAAAATCACGGATGAACTCCTCGGTAAGCTCATTCATGGACATATCGCTGCGCTTGTACTGAAATTTGATGAACTCGGCAACGTACTTTCTTACCGTCAGATACTTGCGGTAGGTTCGGACAGCTCGGTCTTTTCCCACGCGTTGGGCAAAGGCTGCGTTCTCCTTGTCAAAAGCTCTGAGTAATGTCTCATACTCCGTACCTATGCCTTGATATGCGTTTCTCACCATTTCAGCGGTAACGAACGCCTCACGGTCGGAAAGCCGTTGGTAATGCTTAGCGATTTGAGCCTTGATGTTATCAAGCGCAAAGTTCACCTCATTGGCTTCCTTGCTTCTGCCTTTGGCTCTGTTGCCCTTGGCATCCCATATCGCCTTGGTCACGCTCAGCTTGCAACTGAACTGTGCGATAGTTCCGTTGATTGTCACTCGTCCCATGATAGGGACAACTCCGTTTCTCTCCTTGCTTCCGTTTACATAGAAGACAGTCTTGAATGTACTTCTCATAATTCCTTGCTTTTTGTTCTGTGCAAAATTAAATCATGAGAGTTGCATGGCAAATTCACAACCTGTGCAGAATTGAGAAGTAAAAACCGAAGCCGTTAAAAATGCTTATTAGAGAGTTTCTTTGAGGTAATGACTTGAAAGCGTTTCTACTTCTCAAATCCGCCATTTTCGTATTTCCTCACGAATGCCACAAAAAGCCAACGACTGCCACAACCACTTGAAACTCAAAACAAAAGCTCAAATCTGCTATTTTTTGCTTTTTTAGTCATTCTTTTTCGGAAAAAACTTAAAATCACATAAACCGAAACCACTTTTACAGTCAAGTTTCTTACGAGCTAATTTCACACTTACAAGATTTAAAAATTTCAAATCTTTGGGATTGACTGTAGCGCTCGGTGCCCTTTTATCTGGGTGCTCATCAACCAAAGACTTAAACTTAACCTTATTCATAAAAGCAATTTCATCAAAACCATCCTCTCTTACCTCTTCTTTTACGCTGTTTTCCGAAACTTGTTCTTCTGATCGACATCCTACAACCAAAGCCATAACAGCCAAAGCACATCCCATAAAAAAAATTACTTGTTCTCATAGTCCAATATTTTTAGTTAATACCCTACAAATATAATAAATCACACAAAAACAAACAATAAATATTCTATTTTTTATCTAAGAATAAATTTTAATTAAAAATCAATGGTCCATCATCTGCATTCACAGATAATGAACCATTATTTTCCGCTTCATTCATTTAAGCCGACCAACATTGACCGCACTTTCCTAACGAATCGACTTCCACTCTTTCGGTGACCAACTGTCCACCCAACGGATGACCGGCGTACCGTCGGCTTCAAAATCTATCGGCAACCATATATGACGGGAATTTTTCAGGCTCTGCGGATTCCAACGGTCGGCCATGAACACGAAACCGTCCTCCGTGCCTTCCACCTTAAAAATATACGTGCCTTGTGTATGGAAAGACTTCTTGGCATCTTTCCCGACAAAAGGAGAAGGAAGCTGCTCCCATGGCCCCCACAAAGAAGCGGCCTTGAACATGCGGGCTTCATTCGGTGTCCAACCCGTACAGCCACTCGTAATCATCCAATACACGCCGTCACGCTTAAAAATGGTCGGAGCCTCGTTCTGCCCGCCCGGCGCGATACGTACATACCGTCCGGTGTAGTCTAAATAATCGTCCGTCAGTTCAGCCAAGTTCAACGTCAGGTTCTCCTCTGCCGAATAAATATGATAGGCTTTACCGTCATCGTCCACGTACACGGTCATGTCCCGACTCATCTGTCCGCCCGGTACGTCGCGCGCCAAAAGCAACCCCTCACGAATCGCTTCACGCCACTCCGGCGTCCACCATTCCTTATAGTCCGCTTCCTTCAGTTTCTTGGCTTTTCGGATGTCACGGCGCGAAAAGTCCGTCGGCCATTTGCCCGCATTCGGGCGCAAAGAACGGATAAACCGGAACGGCCCCACCGGAGAATCGCTCTCGGCAAAGCCCACACGGGCGGCCGCATAGCCCTTCCCTTTCAGTTCCAGATGGAACAACATCACAAACTTCCCTGTTTTAGGATTGCGTACCACCTTGGGACGCTCCATGATACACCCGTTCTATGTCGTGCCCAGCCTCCTCGGAAACAGCCAAAGCCACTCCTTCGTCCTCCCAATTCATCAGGTCGGAAGAAGAATAGACCTCTACGCCCACTTCGGTGGTAAACCCGCGTGCAGGCCGGTTCTCGCCATACCAATAATACTTACCTTCATGGAACAACAGGCCGCCCCCGTGGGCATTGATGTGTTCCCCCTTCCGGTCCGGCCATTCCTGACCCGGAGTAATACGTTCCAAAGACTGGGCATCTACCGATGCCGCCATCACAAGTCCCCATACACAAAAAATCAAAATTCGCTTTAGTTTCATCCTTTATTGCTTATCAGGTTAATCATTTCATACCTCTCGCTTTGTAAATACGTTCTTTCGCATTGTTGATTTGCTGGAATTTCTCTTCCGCAGCCCGCCGCACATCTTCTCCTAACGTCGCCACGCGGTCGGGATGATGTTTCAGAGCCAATTTGCGGAAAGCCTTGCGCACCTCTTCGTCCGTGGCCGACGGCTCTATTTCCAGTACTTTATAGGCATCTGCCAAAGATTCGCCTTTCAAGTTGAGCATAGAATCCACCTCTCCGGCAGACAACTCCATGGCCAAAGCCACTTCACGCAACGCCGTTATCTCTTCCGCACATACGTTCCCGTCGCTTTGTGCAATCCTTACCAAGAAATTCAGCAACTGCAATCGCTCACCGTAGTTCAGATGTGCAGCAATCTGTCTGCCGCAATCGAAAATCATATCCCGAAACGCCACTGGAGACACACCGTCCAACCGTTTGGCCTCATCGAAGAGTTTCAGCAAAATTTGTTCCCCCTCCTCTACCGCGCTCTCCCCGAAATTCGCACGAAGGAAACGACGGACGAATTCCATTTCGCTGTGCATGATTTTCCGGTCTGCCCGTATCACGTAAGAGGCCATCACCAACATCGAAAACAAAAAGCTGTTTCGCCGCCCCTGTTCATAGCGGGTTCGCCCC
>CABSGW010000068.1 GCA_902477365.1 uncultured Prevotellaceae bacterium | reverse complement strand
CGTGTCTACCAATGCAGTACCGATAATGGTCAACGATCCTCCGCCTTCAATGTTACGTGCTGCTCCGAAGAAACGTTTGGGCTTTTGCAATGCGTTTGCGTCAACACCTCCCGACAACACTTTTCCACTAGCGGGCGAAACCGTATTATAAGCTCGGGCCAGACGTGTAATTGAATCTAAGAATATAACTACATCGTGTCCACACTCAACCATGCGCTTAGCTTTTTCCAATACAATGTTGGCTATTTTGACATGACGTGCGGCAGGTTCGTCAAAGGTCGAGGCAATTACTTCTGCATTGACAGTACGTGCCATGTCTGTCACCTCTTCGGGCCGTTCATCTATCAGCAACATAATCAAATAAGTATCCGGATGATTGGCGGCAATGGCGTTTGCAATGTCTTTCATTAGAAGTGTCTTACCCGTTTTGGGCTGTGCAACGATCAGTGCACGCTGTCCTTTTCCTATTGGGGTAAATAAATCCACAACCCGTGCCGAGAGAGAATCGTTTACACCTTTGCACAATTTAAACTTTTCATCGGGGAACAGTGGCGTGAGGTGTTCAAACGGTACACGGTCGCGTACTTCTGAGGGATTGAGACCGTTGATTTTTTCCGCTTTTACAAGTGGAAAATATTTTTCTCCTTCTTTAGGGACACGAACGGTTCCCTCAACAACGTCACCGGTTTTCAAGCCGTATTGCTTGATTTGCATTTGAGATACATAGATGTCGTCGGGAGAAGACAGGTAGTTGTAGTCAGAAGAACGGAGGAAACCGTATCCGTCGGGCATGATTTCGAGTACACCGTTTCCTTTCAGCAGGTTGTCAAAGTTATAAACTTTTTCGCTGGGCAACTGTAATGGAGTGGTTGGTAGTGTTAAAGGTTCGTTACTAGCACCATTGTTCCACTCTCCGGGAATATCGGTGAAGGTTTCGTTGAACGCTCGTCCGTTTGATGTGAACTTTGATTCTGTATTTTCGTTTTCAGCAGTTTCATAACAGTCTTCAAAGGGAATGTCTTCTATGATGACAAAGTCAACGTCGTCTTCTTTAGCTTTGCCAACTATCGTATGAGTATGGTTTGTCGCAATAGGTTGTTCGGCTACAATAGTAGGGGAGACAATAGATTCGGCTTCTTTCAAACTCGTATCTCCTGTCTGAGTATCAGGCTGTACAGTTTCTGGTTGTTCGGAAACACTGTCGACAGAGATCTGTTCTATACCGCTATTGGTGTCGAAAAGGTTTTCTTCCTGTATCTGTATTGTTTTTTCCACTTCAGGGATGACTATTTCTACTTCTTCAACTGGCGTTGCTTTGGTCTTGCGTCCTCTCTTCTTGGTTGGGGCTGCTTCAGTTTTCTCTATAACCGCTGCTGTTTCTTCAGTTTTCTCGTTGTTTGTTAAACTCGGCTCAGCAGTTGTTTTGTTTGTGCTAGTTTTTTTCTTTTTAGATTCGAAGCTTTCACTTTTTTCCTGGGATGCAGAATATACTCGGTCGGTTTCTTTCTTAACAATCCGTGTACGCTTTTTGGTCGTAGCTGTTTTTTGGGCTACGTTTTGTACCGCTTGTTCATCCAGAATTTGATATACAAGTGATTCTTTGTCTGTTGAACTTTTAGCTTTAAGGCCCAGTTCGGCAGCGATGGCAAGGATTTCAGCATCATCCTTGTCCATTAATTGTTCTTTCGTGTAATTGGACATAACAGTGTATGTGAGCATATCGTTCGCAAGCGTCCGGACGGAGAGAGAACGATCAAAAAATTTTGATTTATATAATGTGTGTGATTGAGAATTTCTCTGATGCGAGAATGTTTCACACTGCAAAAGTACAATATTTTGTGATATTAACGTTCTTTCGGTTGCTTTTTTTGAGGGCTGAGAGGTTTTTTTTAATTTTGTAGATTGTATGGCAATAGTAAATCCACTTTTAGATGTTCAAAATCAGTCCAAAAGGATAGGTGATTTGGTTTTGTTGGATGATGTTTCGTTTAGTGTGGCCGAAGGACAACGTGTAGGTTTAATAGCAAAGAACGGAACGGGAAAGACAACATTACTCAATATTATAACCGGAACCGAAGATTACGAGGAAGGTTCGGTTGTGTTCAGACGCGGTTTGCGTGTAGGCTATTTAGAGCAGTCACCTCAGTATCCGGCAGAGTTGACTGTGTTGGAGGCTTGTTTTTGGCATGGCAGTGCGTTGACCGATTTGATTAAGGCTTACGAAGGATGTATTGCCATGTCAGGAAACCCGGGGCTTGGCGAACTGCTGGAGCAAATGGAACAAGAAGGGGCGTGGGATTACGAACATAGGGCCAAACAGGTTCTTTCGCAACTGGCGATAGAGGATTTCGACCAGAAAATAGCTCATCTTTCGGGAGGCCAACTGAAGCGTGTGGCTTTAGCCAATGTGTTGCTTACTGAGCCAGATCTGCTCATTCTGGACGAACCGACGAACCATTTGGATTTGCACATGATAGAGTGGTTAGAGCATTTTCTGCAACGCAGTAACATCAGTTTGTTGATGGTGACACACGACCGTTACTTCCTGGATCGCGTGTGTTCGCATATTTTGGAACTGGATAACCAGCAAATTTATACCTATTATGGTAACTACGCTTATTATTTGGAGAAAAGGCAAGAGCGTGTTGATGCACGGAATGTTGAAATAGCACGAGCCAATAATTTATATCGTACCGAACTGGAGTGGATGAGGCGAATGCCGAGTGCGCGTGGCCATAAGGCGCGTTACAGGGAGGAAGCTTTTTACGAACTGGAAAAAATAGCCAAACAAAAAAACGATGACAAGGCGGCTACGCTGGCTGTAAAGAGTAGCTATATCGGTAAAAAGATTATAGAGATAAACTATATTACAAAAGCATTTTCGCCGTCCAAGGTTATCTTGAAAGATTTTTACTATATCTTCTCTAGGTACGAAAAGATGGGAGTTGTAGGCGATAACGGTACAGGTAAGTCTACCTTCATCAAAATGTTGTTGGGTATAGTGAAACCCGACGAGGGACGTATTGTGGTGGGTGATACCGTTCGATTTGGTTATTATTCACAAGACGGGCTTAATTTTGATAAGGAGATGAAGGTGATAGACGTTGTACGGGATATTGCCGAAACCATAGACTTGGGTGGTGGCAAGCATTTGTCGGCCAGTCAGTTTTTGCAACATTTTCTGTTTACACCCGAGACTCAGCACAATTACGTGTATAAGTTGAGTGGTGGCGAAAGGCGCCGTTTGTACCTGTGTACGGTGTTGATGCGTAATCCGAATTTTCTGATACTCGATGAGCCTACAAATGACTTGGATATTGTGACACTCCAAATTTTGGAAGAATATCTGAAGAACTTTCAGGGATGTGTGATTGTTGTCAGTCACGACCGTTACTTTATGGATAAGGTTGTGGACCATTTGCTGGTGTTTGAGGGGGAAGGACGTGTACGTGATTTTCCTGGAAACTATTCGCAGTATAGGGAATGGAGAGAATTGAAAGAACAAGAGGAGCGTGAACAGAAAGTGGTGACAGCTAAGCAGGATGTGACAGATGATTCGCACAAAGGACAGCGTGTCAGGTTGAACGAAAAGCGAAGGCTTACTTTCAAAGAACGTAAGGAATTGGAGGAGTTGGGTGTACGGATAGAGCAGTTGGAAAATGAAAAGAAACAGATTGAAGAGGCCTTGTGTAGTGGTGTCTTGTCCGTAGAGGAGTTGACAGATAAAAGTAAACGTCTGCCAAATCTGGAGAACGAATTGGAAGAAATATCCATGAGGTGGTTGGAATTGTCTGAATTTGAATGATTTAAAAAAGAATAAAATGAAAACATTGAAAGAACTTTATCGCATTGGGCATGGTCCTTCGAGTAGTCATACCATGGGGCCGCGTATTGCTGCAGAAAGATTTTTGGAGCGCGTTCCCGAAGCGGTACGTTTTCGGGTTACGTTATATGGCAGCTTGGCTGCAACAGGCAAAGGTCACTTTACGGATGTGGCTCTGTATGAGGTGTTGGGCCAAGAGCGGACAGAGATTGTCTGGAAGGCGGAAGAAGTACCGGTGTTCCACCCCAATGGTATGTTCTTTGAGGGCTTTGCCGCAGACGGAACACTGATTGACGTGTGGAAAGTCTTTAGTGTCGGTGGTGGCGCGTTGGCAGAAGAAGGGAAGCGTAACAAGGAAAGTGCTGATATTTATGAGATGTCGCACATGAGTGACATTCAGGCTTGGTGCGAACGTACAGGAAAGTCGTATTGGGAGTATGTGCGTGAGTGTGAAGACGATGATATTTGGGATTACTTGGCTTTTGTGTGGGAAAACATGAAAGACTCTATTGAGCGCGGATTGGAACATGAAGGTATGTTGCCCGGCCCATTGAATCTGAGGAGAAAAGCCCCTAATTATTATATAAAGGCGACTGGATTCAGTCCTAATTTACAGACAAGGGGATTGGTGTTCTCGTATGCATTGGCTGTTAGTGAAGAGAACGCTTCGGGAGGAAAAATTGTTACAGCGCCTACATGTGGTTCTTGCGGTGTGGTTCCGGCGGTACTTTATCATTTGCAGAAAAGTCGGAATTTCAGTAATATCCGTATATATAGGGCTTTGGCTACAGCTGGTATCGTAGGTAATATTGCGAAGACAAACGCATCTATTTCAGGAGCTGAGGCTGGTTGTCAGGCTGAGGTCGGTGTGGCGTGTGCTATGGCAGCGGCGGCAGCCAATTATTTGTTTGGCGGAAGTCCGGCTCAAACGGAATATGCGGCAGAGATGGGATTGGAACATCATTTGGGAATGACCTGTGACCCTATATGCGGATTGGTTCAGATACCTTGTATTGAGCGTAATGCCCATGCGGCAGCCAGAGCACTTGATGCGAATATTTATGCGGCTTTTACAGATGGAATCCATCGCATTTCATACGACAGGGTAGTTGCAGTAATGAATCAAACCGGGCATGACTTGCCTTCGCTTTATCGGGAAACCAGTCAAGGTGGGTTGGCCAAAGGGTTTGTACCCGATTGATGGACGGCGGTTCGTTCAAACAGACAGGGCATCTAGTTTCAATTAGATGCCCTGTCTGTTTGGATATTTCCGTAAGCTTAGGAAATAGCTTGTTTCGGGATGGGAAGTCCGTTGAGCAAGTCCGTTTTTCCGTCTTCAATCAGTTTGAGAATAAGTTCACCAAATAAGGTGTTGGTCCATGCAAACCACGAACGGGTGAAACGGGTTGCATCTTCTTTATGGAAAGCTTCGTGCATGAAGCCGGTTTTCCCGTCTGTTTGCATCAGCATGGTAAGGCATTGTGTTATTTCTTCATCATTGGTACTGGTAAAAGCTTTCATGATGAGGCTCATGGGCCAGATGTAATCGTAACCTACATGAGGACCTCCAATACCTTCTCCGGCTGCTCCTTCAAAAAAGTAGGGGTTGTCTTTGCTCCACACAAAGCGGCGGGTATTTTGGTAGACAGGGTCGTCAACCGGCAAACAACCTAAGTAGGGGAGTGCCAACAGGCTGGGTATATTCGCATCGTCCATCAGGAGTTGGTTTCCATAGCCGTCTACCTCGAATGCGTATATTTTTCCGTATTGTGGATGGTTGGCAGTGGCGTATTGTTGGAGTGCTTGTTGCACTTCTTCGGCGGTTTCGCTACAAGCTTTAGATAATTCCGTATTCTGATTGACGGTTTGAAGTATCTCGCTCATTTTCTTGAGCGTAGCTACGGCAAAGAAGTTACTTGGAATGAGGAATGGGAAAATGGTACTGTCATCAGATGGACGGAACGTGGAGGCTATGAGTCCGATGGGTTTGCATGGATGGCCGAATCCGTAGTTAGATACCGTGTCATGCATGGCATGTGTTTTTCGCATAAATTTATACGGTGTCTTATTACCTGTTTTTCGTTGTTGTTCGCGCATGGTCTGGAGAATGAGTCGGGCTGTTTCCATCCACCGCTCGTCAAAGATTGAAGTGTCTCCGGTTGCTTTCCAATAAGCGTATGCAAGGCGGATTGGGTAACACAAGGAGTCCAGTTCGTATTTACGTTCATGCAATTCTGGTTTCATGTCCGTATAGTCGCTAATCCATTCGCTTCCGGTAGCCAGCTTGTTGAAGGCATTGGCGTATGGATCTATACGAATACATTTGAATTGGCGTAAGATTACGCCTCTGATCATCTGTTTTAGTTTTGGGTCTTGATCAATGAATGCTAAATAGGGCCACACCTGTGCTGCGGAGTCGCGTAGCCACATGGCATCAATGTCGCCTGTGATGACAAAGGTATCATCTTCACCATTCTCATTGGTGTATTGGATGGTGGTATCTAACGTGTTTGGGAAACAGTTTTCAAACATCCAACTCAGATAGGGATTTTGCAAGATTTGTTTCACCGTCTGGATACGTGTCTCGATAACTTCGGAACGAAAGAGACGTTTCTCAACAGGAGGACGCTTGGTGGGATATGGCAGGGTATTATCCTGCGGAACAATGTGTTGCGTGGCCTGTGTGGCAAAAATAGGAGATGTAGGGGTGATACATACAATGCCGCCGCAGATGGCGGCTATTTTAAGTGCTAGCTTCATAGGTTATTGAACTTTGGTACAAAGGAAAATAAAAGTTGTCGATTGGGCAAATTTGTCTACGAAATTCCAAATAGTTTGTACCTTTGCGTGGATTTCATCGTAAAAAAGAAGGTAAATGAAGAAAATAACAACGGTTTTATTTGATTTGGACGGAACGTTATTGGATACGTTGGACGATTTGGTGGCAAGTGTGAATTATGCATTGGAAACCAATCATCTGCCCCAGCGTAGCAAACTTGAAGTTAGACGTATGTTGGGGAATGGAGTCCGTGCGTTGATGAAAGCGGCAGTTCCGGCTGATTTGTCTTCCACCGATTTTGAATCTGTTTTTGATTGCTTCAGGTCATATTATATGGAACATAGTTTGAACACGACAAGACCTTATGACGGAATACCGGAGTTATTGGAAGCCTTAAAGAGGCGTCATTATAAAATAGGAATTGTTTCCAATAAAATGGATGAGGCCGTGCAGGAATTGAATCAAAAGTTTTTTTCCGGATACGTAGACGTGGCTGTTGGTGAAAGCCCTACAATACATCGCAAGCCGGCTTCCGATGGTATAATGTTTGCTTTAAACTCATTCGGAAGCCGGCTTGATGAAGCGGTATATGTAGGCGATTCGGAAGTGGACTTGGAAACAGCCCGCAATGCGCATATCACCTGTCTTTCTGCAACGTGGGGATTTCGGGATACTACTTATTTATTGGCGCAAGGGGCTGATCATCTGGTAACAGTTCCGTCAGATATCCTTCAGTTCGTTGAGCAAGGACGGGAGTTGCTATAACATCGAATCAATTAATTGCCGGTATGCCGTTTGACGTAACTCCTTTTCTGCTGGTGGAAGTGTTGCTTCATACTGTTCCAGATAAGCAGTGAAGGCCTGTAATGCTTTTTTATGTTCAATTGCTTTTCCGGCCCGCACACCACTTTGAAAATCATTCTTGGGCAGGTGGCTGCGATTAAAATTTCCGTCACTCATAATCAATACATCAGTGGGTTAGGATAGATACGCTTACGCGTTATAACTCGTCACATTCCTCCAGCCAAATATCAGCACATACGTCACTAACCATGCGCCAATCGCCTCGTGGGCTTAATGAGCAACTTCCCACCTTTGGGCCGTCGGGCAAGCAACTGCGTTTGAATTGCTGGCTGAAAAAGCGTCTGAAAAAGACTTTAAGCCAATGCTTTATATCTTTATCTGTATAGGGGGAATTTTTAAAGGCCATTTGAGCCAGGAAGAATATCTTGGCGGGTTTAAACTCATAACGTAAAAAGTAGAAGAGAAAGAAGTCGTGCAATTCGTAAGGACCAACCAGATCTTCAGTTCGTTGCATACCGTCTTCATCGTTACTTGTCGGAATCAGCTCCGGGCTGATAGGTGTGTCAACAATGTCCAATAAAGTGAGCTTTTCTGCTTGGAAGCGTTCTTGATTTGCCATCCACCCTACAAGATGCCGTATCAATGTTTTGGGGACGGAAGCGTTAATACCGTACATGCTCATGTGGTCGCCATTGTAGGTTGCCCATCCCAGTGCCAATTCGCTTAAGTCACCAGTTCCCAATACAAAACCGTCTAATTGGTTTGCTGCGTCCATGAGTATTTGTGTCCGTTCTCTAGCCTGACTGTTTTCGTAAGTAACGTCGTGGTTGTTGATATAATCGTGGTCTATATCTTGGAAGTGTTGAATGCACGCATCTTTAATATTGATTTCACGAATCGTGATGCCTAGGCTCTTCATGAGGTTGGTTGCGTTCGTGTAGGTGCGATCCGTAGTTCCGAAGCCCGGCATTGTGATACCCACAATACTTTTCCTGTTTAATCCTAGTTTGTCGAAAGTATCTACACACACCAATAAGGCTAATGTAGAATCCAGACCGCCACTGATGCCGATAACAACGGTTTTAGCTTTCGTGTGTAGAATTCGTTTCGCCAATCCGGCTACTTGTATGTTGATAACTTCTTTGCAATGTTCAGGAAGAGACGCATCATTCGGTACAAAGGGTTTTGGACTGATGGTTCGTGTGAAAGCCGTCATCTCTTCTGGATGATAGGTGTATTCAGTTTCTACTTGTGTAATATGGCTGTTTCCGTAAAGTCTGTATGATGAGCTAAATGTTGTGTTGTCTTGTCTTTCTTTACGCAGTTTCTCTACATCTATTTCACTGATGATAAGTTGCTCTTCAAATGAGAAATACTTACTTTCAGCAAGTAAAGATCCGTTTTCGTAGATGAAACCTTTTCCACCAAAGACAATGTCCTGGCTACTTTCTCCAAATCCGCAAGATGTCAATACATAGCCACCGAGGTTGCGTGCGCTTTGCTGGGCTATGAGATTCTTAAGATACGTATGTTTCCCGATTCCGTCGTTGTCGGCACATAAATTGAAAATGATTTCAGCGCCATTGATTGAAAGCAATGAGCTGGGAGGAATGGGGGCCCATAAATCTTCGCAAATTTCAATTCCGAACGTACATTCTGGAGTCTTGAATATCATGTCCGTACCAAAAGGAACGGTCTGCCCACAGATTTGGATTGTTGTTTGTTGGAATGAATCACCACTGGTAAACCAACGTTTCTCATTAAATTCCTTGTAATTGGGCAAAAAGGTCTTAGGTACGATTCCCAGTATCTTACCTCTTTGTAACACTGCTGCACAATTAAATATCATGCCACGGAAACGAATTGGAAGCCCAATAATAGCAATGATTTCCAGCTCGCGGGTGAAATCCATTAATTTCAGCATGGCATTTTCCACTTCATCTAATATGAGTTGATTATTGAAGAGGTCCTGACAAGAATAAGATGTGATGGAAAGTTCCGGAAAACTGATGATAGCGACACCATGTCCTTCAGCCTGTGCTATCAGGCCTTCAATTTGCCTCGTGTTGTATCTGCTATTAGCTACTTTTACATGAGGTATAGCTGTTGCGACTTTAACAAATCCGTGATTCATAAGTTCAGTTCTTTTAACCGGTTAGAGATGAATTTGTCACTATCCTGATTATAGATGATAAAAGGGGATAGTGACAAATAAAATTAATTGAAAGACCGTAAGTTACTTCGTTCCTTTTTTAGTTGCAGCGCTAGGCTTATAACGTTTGTTGAGTCCGGCTATCACATCATTTGTAACATCCATTGCCTTATTTGCAAGTAGAATGTTATCACCGGCTTTGCTTAAGATGAGATCGAAGCCTTTAGCCTTGTTATATTCTTTCAGAAAACTTTGAATGGAATCGCGCATTTCGTTTGTATAACTTTGCTGTTCCTGAGAGAGCTGCATCGTTAGCCGTTCCCGCAATTGCATGTACTCCATTTCCTGTTTACGGAGGTTAGATTGTTCCTGTTCTGCTTCCTGTTGGGTTGTGAAACGTCCTTCTTGTAGTTTGCGCTGAAAGCTCTCTACAGCTTGTTGCAAGGCCTTTTCTTTATTGCTGAGTGTTGCCGAAATATTTTCTCCCCGTTTCGTCAATAATATCGTATAGTCTTTGCAAAACTTGTATTGGCTCATAAGCGAGTCCAGCTCAACATAGCCAATTTTGGTTACTTGAGCAATACATTCTTTTGCGGGATCGGCTGGAGCTGTTTGTTTATTTTCTTCTTGTTTGGTGTTACAACTACTGATGGAAGTAACGAGAAGTGTCGCCAATACAAATGAGCGACATACAGAAATGGTTTTCATTATGATTTTGAAATTTTGTTATTGCTACGTTCTTGAATTTTATGAGGATTTTCACGGCGCATTTCAGCATCTCTGGTTTGCACACAATGTATTCCTTTCTTCTTTAATGCTTTGTTTCCATCTACGTGGCTATTTACAAACGGTTTGTTCTTTATAAGAAGATTCACCGAAAGAAGTATCATGCAAATAGCAATTATTAACACAGGAATAAGGAACGTTTCTAGCATTCTGATTATATTTGCGAATGCAAAGATAACCCTTTAAACGGCTAGAAAGTAAGAGTGAAGGGTGATTTAACCATAATTAGTAAATAAATAGCGATGAGTCTACAAGAATTGAGACCTGCAGAGGTCTTCTATTATTTCGGTGAAGTAAATAAGATCCCTCGTCCCTCCAAGCGGGAAGAGAAAATGATTGAATACCTGCAGGCGTTTGGTGTACAACATAATT
>CABSGW010000067.1 GCA_902477365.1 uncultured Prevotellaceae bacterium | reverse complement strand
ACGGTAACTGGAGGAGGTGCCGACTACGCTGAACTCTTCCAGTGGGCGGACGGAGGAGGTAACGAAGACCGCACCGGGCTTTTTGTTACCCTTACCGCTGGAGACCTCATAAAGGTTGCCGAAAGCGGTGACGAAGTACTGGGCGTCGTTAGCGCAACGGCCTGCATGATAGGAGGTGACCCCATGGACTGGCATCGCAGATGGTTGACTGATTCGCTTGGAAGATACCTGAAAAATGAGGATGGAAGCCGTGTTGTAAATCCGCAATACAGAGCTGACGAAGAATACATCCCTAGAAGTATGCGTAAGGAGTGGGGGACAATAGGTCTTCTTGGCCGTCTGAGGGTAAGGGATGACGGATCTTGTACAGTTGGAGGTAAATGTACTGTTGGAAATTCTGGAAAAGCAACAGAAGGAGATCGATGGATAGTCTTGAAGCGTATAGATCCGGAAGTGGTGGAAATACTATACCGATAATATAAATCAAAAAGGAATATAATTAAAACAATAAATTGGGAGATATGAAAAATATTTTACTGAATGCAACTACACAATATGCAACTGTGGGTATGACGATGTTGTTTGTACAAGAAATGAAGCAAACACTGTTCGAATTACGATGGATGGAACTGGCCGTAATACTTTTAATCTTAATTGATTTTGTCTATGGCGTTGCAGCCAGTGTCGCTATCCGGCGTGAAGCATTCCATTTTTCGAGAGCCGGAAGAAGAACCGTATGTAAATTTATCGAATACAACGCCTACTTGGCATTCGGCTTTGTCATGGGCATGGCTATCCTGACGCCTTTAAACGTTTGTAATCCACATGTCAGTGCAGCGTGCGGCTTGTTGCTTGCCATCCTGTTTGAGTCAGACAGTATCGTGGAGCATTTTTGTGATGTACACGGTATCAAACGCCGGATTTCCGTTAAAAAACTGCTCGTATCCTATTTGCAGAAGCGGTTTTCGGGAGTAGGGGAGGCTTTAAACGTTTTGGAGCAGACAAGTGAAAAGAGAGAAGAGGACAAACGGTAAGATTAGTAACAAATTAATAAAAAAAGCGCGACCCTCACGGGCGGCGCTTAATACCATGAAAAACACAGGCCGTGGCCTGTAAAGAGATTACAAAGATAAATAAAAAACAGTATGAGAGCAAGTGAAATTTTGATTGAAGCCTTAAAAGGCTTTGAGGGTTGCCGACTGAGAGCCTACAAGTGTCCGGCAGGTGTGTGGACAATAGGTTACGGCCACACCAAGGGAGTGAAAGAAGGGCAGGTTATCACATCCGCACAGGCCGAGAGCCTGTTGCGTGGCGATCTGAGGGTGTATGAGTCCGGAGTGGAGCAGTTGGGTGTGCCGCTGACGCAATGCCAGTTCGATGCGTTGGTCGATTTTGCCTACAACTTGGGGCTGGACGCACTCAGGCGATCCACATTGCTTACCAAAATAAGGCTGGGAGCCAGTGAGGCGGAGATACGGAAAGAGTTTATGCGGTGGGTGAATGCCGGTGGCAAGCGGTTGCCCGGATTGGTACGCCGCCGCGAATGGGAGGCTAATAGATTCTTCGCCCAATGAAAGCCTGTTTTATTATAGTCTGCTTGGTTCTGCTTACCGCTTGTTCAACAACACGTGATATACCTGTGGAGAGTGTGCGGACTGAATATGTAGACCGTGTGCGCGAATCTAGGGATAGCATCTATCTGCATGACAGTGTTTTTGTGTTGATGAAAGGTGATACCTTGTTTGTGGATCGTTGGCACAACCGATACACGGAGCGGCGTGTACACGACACCACATATATCAACCGAAGTGATACGATCCGTATAGCCGTTCCCGTTGAAGTAGAAAAGAACTTGACTTTATGGCAACGTTTGAAAGTCGAGTTTGGGGGATATGCGATACTAGGACTATTGGTTATTTGTCTTGTTCTATATCGAATAAGAAAATAAAACTTACGATACGGGATTCCTGAATTTAGGTATCAAGCCTCCATTGATCGTTTTTATGCGTATCGGTGGAGGTTTGCTTTTGTAGCGCTTTTGATCTATTTCCGTCTATTATAGATGATATTTTTGGGTAATGAGATCAATAAAACAGCCATCAATACCTTTTTACGTGTACTGGTGGCTGTTTGTTGTTGTTTTGCTATACTTCTACATGTGCAAATATACGAAAAGGTTGGCTATTTATGTCTATTTAAAGAATAAATTGAATGTCTGATTTATATTAGTTTTCGGTTTGATTACCGAATACATGCTCTATCAATCTGAAATTCGCATCATTAATAGGTGCAAAATCTTTTTGTATATAAATATCCGTCATCCTCATGGACTGATCCGTATGACAAAGCATCTCATTCACAATATATTTATTTATTCCAGCCTTATTGATGGCTATCGTAGCCATAGAGTGCCTTGCCGCATAGTATTGCAGATTTTCAATTCCAATTTCATTTCCCACTTCTTTCAACCCTATATTGATAGCCCTATTAAGGTCACCCATAGAAGAAAATCGCTCGTAGAAATTGAACACGCGTTCTTTTCCTCTGTACTTGTCGACAAGTGACTGAATTATCGGATGCACGCGGACAACCATCTTTGCATTGTCATTCCTCCGGGCTTTGGTTTTGGTGCGATAGTATGTGACATGTTCTCCGTCAAATTCAGTTGAATTGTATAAATCAGCCGAGTTCATTCCCATGAGGCAGAACGACAATCGAAAACAGTCTAAAGCTAAATCATGTCTGCTGTTATGTCCTCTAAAATCTTTGTTGTCGTATGGAAGGGCGAATATCTTTCTTATCTCATCCACGGATAAAGCTCGCTTTTCTGCTACATTCTGTTGTTTAGGCTTGAACTTGGATAGGCTCTGCTTAATTCTTATTATTTCATTATCTTCATCGTTATAGTACTCCCTTGCTTCCATAAACAGGCGAAGTATGGAGTTAGTATAAAGTGATTGCGCCCGTTTTTTATCGGAAAGGTATTCTTCATACTCTTTCATCTTTTGTACGGTTATCTCACTGCACATGATTGTTTCACGACCAAAAAATGAGCAGAATGAATTCAATGCAGTTTGGTAGTTCTTGATTCCTTTAATTTCAGTGTGTGCATAACACCAGTTTTTCGCAAAGGAAACAAAGTTTATACCGTTCTTATCATCCTTCTTCTTGATATACTCAACGATGGTATCTATATCCATTGAGTTTAGTTCGAGGTTGAGTTCATTTACCTTATTCCTGTATATTTTTATCAATTCATCGCATTTGTCGAGAACAAGCTGATTCTTTATTTTAAAACTGGCGGTAATATCTTTCTTTGACACATACATAGTTGTAGATATATACCTCACTTTTCTCTCATAGGTAAAGCGAATTACAACGTTCCAAGTTTTATCTGAACGTTGCTTGTCTTTCTTGATTACTGTTTTAAATGTAGCCATAAATTTTCGGGGTAAACAATGGGTAAACAAATCATATTTACTTGTAAGCCTAAAACATTACTTGTAAAGTGGTTCTTTTGGCATATTTTCGGGTACTACACTCATAAATCCCTTATACATAGCAAAAAAGAGGAAAATCATTACTGAAATTCCTCTTTTTTATGGGTGACTAGTGGGATTCGAACCCACGACATTCAGAACCACAATCTGACGCTCTAACCGACTGAACTATAGTCACCATCGTAACTTCCTTTTCGAAAGCGATGCAAAGGTAGTAGGTTTTTCTGAAAAGACCAAATATTTCGCGTAATTTTTATGCTTTGGTGTAAAAAAGAACGTGATTGTAGTTTATTTTTTATTCGCCTTTATTTAATTTGGAGGTTTTGATACGGCTTACGCCTCCTCCTTTGATCGATACCTTATCGGCTGTGCCACTTACCGTAATACTGCCCACGCTGCTGTTAATTACCTCCAGGTTGTTACAGTCAACTGATAGTGATAGATTGCCTACGCCGCTGTTGGATACACTGGTGTGAGCTGATTTAGTGTCTAGTTTCACGTTTCCTACTCCAGAGTTCTTAACAGTAACCGTATTGGCATTCGCTTTGCAGGTAAAGTTTCCAACACCGCTGATGTTGGCATTGAGGCTATTGGCTTTTTTGAAATTCATGGTCAGACTGCCCACTCCTCGGGTATTGATATGGGCTGTTTGGCAAGTTACTTCGGATATATCAACACTTCCTACTCCGTTGTTGTCTATGGTTATGTCTTTAAGGGTTAAGGGCATTTCGGCTTTGAAATTACTTACGCCGTTGCTGTATAATGCATTAAGTGTTGGAGTTGTGATATAAATATCGATTTTTGCTTTCTGTTTACTCTTGCTCTGATCTTTGATGTACAAAGTGTTACCCTCCTCGTAGATTTCCAGTTGGTTAATAAACTGTGACTTTCCTGAGGCAGAACATTTGTAGTGTTTTCCTTGCGTATAATGGATTGTACCAACGAAATTTGCATTCAGTTTTTCAGCGTTCTTCAAAGGGAATGATTTTGTTATGACGGTATTATCCGAGAAATCAGCCATGGGCGAATCAAGCGTTTCGGTCACTTTCTTGCTACTGGAACATGCGATACATAATATCATAACGATGAATAAATTGAGTTTTTGCATAATGTTTGTGTATTAAGTTATTTGGTATATTTTACGATAATGGTAACTTTACCCTGATGCCGTTCTTCATTGGTAATAAGCAGGTAGAGACTTTTTTTTCCTTTTTGGTTGAAGTGCAACAAATGATGTTGTTCTCCGTTTTCGTTTGTCAACTTGGTGTGTGCGGCATTTTTGGCCTCGGCTTTAAATGCATTTTTCAGTTGATTTACAAGGTGGCTGTTCGAAAACTCCAGATCTTTTTGAATAGAGAGGATGGAGCGTGTTTTGGGATTACGTTTAATGGTAGATGTAAACGTGATAGAAGATTCCGTCGTTGACAGGTCGTCAATGATGTTGTCAATTCGTTGTTGGGCATGTATGGTCATATGGCTGAATATGGTGATACAGAAAAGAATGAGAAACTGTTTCATAAGGTTCAACTATTTAGGGTTCAAGCATCCAGTCTATTTCTTTTTGAAATTCAGGATCGTCTATATGTTTTGAGAGTTCGGTGTGTAATTGTTCTCTTTGTTGGGCTTGTTGGGTGATGAGTATTTCACCTTCCTTATAGAGTGAGTCTGCTGTTTGTTCCGCTTGTTTAATATAAGGAAGCAACTGCTTGATATCCGTAATTTTTTTACCGTTTTCAATACGGAAACTTCCTTCATATTGTGCATAAAGTCTGTGATGCTGGTGTAGTTTGATGCCCCATATGATGGAATAGGTTAGTATGAATAGAGCTGCAATCCCCATGGCGGTAACCACCCATCGGCGTTGGTGTATGGGGCGATGGAGCTGCTTGGTGGGTTGAGTGGTGTCCAGCCCATTTTCGAAATAGGCAAATAGTTGTTGGTAGGGAGCAATATCTGCAGGCAGGCGATTGCGTCGAAAGTATGCATAGAGAGCCTGTTCTTCGGCATTCGACGTCGTACCATCGAAAAACCTATTCAGATAGTCTTGAACGTTTTGGTCGTTAATTTGCAGGCGATTGTTCATCTTGATTTGTTTTTTGTAAAAATTGATCTCTTATTTTTCGGCGTGCACGGCTTAGGTTGGCTCTGACGGCGTCATACGAACAGCCTGTGATGCGCATTATTTCTTCTATTTCAAGTCCGTCAATATGCTTCATGCGCAGTATGGTCTGTTGTGTATCGGGCAGTTCGCTGATGAGGAACTGTAATTGCTGGAGTTTCTTTTCTTCCTCGTCTGTTGATCTGGTTTCTTCCTTTAGGGCATAGGCTTCTGGATTTTCGTCAATGGATAGTGTGGGTAAGTGGTTGTTGCGTATGTGGTTCAGAATCAGATTGCGCTGTATGGTGTAGGCCAATGCTTCTTTGCTCTGATAAGAACCTAAACGCTGCCGGATGAGCCAAAGTTTACACAGGGTATCTTGTACCATGTCTTCGGCTTCGTCATTGGGCAACATTCGCTTTGCTCGTACTAATAATAGAGGGCGAAGTGTTTTTGCCAGCTTTTCAAATTCACTCACTTCCATACTACTTATATGACACGCATTTGAGATGAATGTGACATCCATTTCAGATAAAAAACGTGCGATGGCCTTTTTTATTGATTTAGGCACGATAAATATACCTCCTTTTACCCAAAAGGAGTTCCTTTATTGGTAATAAGTTGTAATTTTACGCTTAGATTTAGCAAACCTCATTTGTAATTATGAATATCAAGACATTCTTGGCGGTGAGTTCCGCTTTTGCATTTAGCCTTACGGTTTGTGCTGGTAATCCTCCTGAGGGGAAAGAGGCATTTGAAAATTATGAAAAGTCTGATACATTGTATCGCCTTGGACAACGGGTATATTCTTCTGCCGTGAAGGCGCACTGGCTTGGCCGCTCACATCTTTTCTGGTACGAAAATAATGAACGTGGAGGTAAGGCTTTTTACCTCGTTGATGCTGAAACCGGAAAAAAACAACGGGGTAATACTTTCGAGGAGATACGCACCTTGTTTCCTGACAGTCTGAAAACGGAGAAGAAACCGGAGAAGTATCAAGGTGCACCTAACAATGGCCGTCACCTGTCGCCTGACGGAAAGCGGGTAGCTTATGTGCGCGATCATAATATTTGTGTACGGACGATTGAAAACGGAAAAGAAGGTGCAGAGACGGTTTTAACCCATGATGGTACGTTTGAACGTCCCTATGATAGTTATTTGATATGGTCGCCCGATTCGCGGCGTCTTGCAGCAACAGTTACACGCAAGGCAGAGACACGCCGCATTCCATTACTCGAGTCACGACCGGCCGACCAGGTACAACCTCGATTGCAGTGGATTGATTATGCTAAGCCGGGCGATGTATTGCCAGTTCGTCTGCCGGTGCTGATTGATGTGGATAGCTGCAAAGTTGTTCCGCTCGATACGCGCCTTTACGAAAACCAATATGCGCTATTTCTGACAGGGTGGCGTGCCGACAGTCGTGCTTTTACTTTCGAATTTAATGAACGTGGGCATCAGCGTTATGTGGTTGCTGAGGTAGATGCCACTACGGGACGGATACATCATATTGCTGACGAGCAGTCTAAGACTTTTGTTTCTTATATTAATAATTACCGCCATGATTTGGATGACGGTCGTTGGATGCTTTGGCTCTCGGAGCGTGACGGATGGAGGCACCTTTATGCGCTTGACGGTTCTACGGGTGAAGTGCGGAAACAAATTACCCGTGGAGAGTGGGTAGTGCGCCGTGTGGATTTGGTGGACGAGCAGGCAGGTATGGTCTATTTGATGGCGTCTGGACGAAAGAAAGGTGAAGATCCTTATAATATGCATTATTGCCGTGTCGCTCTCGACGGGTCTGAACTGACCGATCTGACACCTGAAAATGGGAATCACGTGGTATCTTTTTCTGCCGACCGTGCTTATTTTGTCGATGTCTGTTCGCGTCCGGACATGCCCCCTGTCAGCCGATTGCGCCGTACGGTTGACGGAAAGGAGATCTGTGTATTGGAACGTGCCGATGTGAGTGATCTGGTAGCTGCCGGTTGGCAAATGCCGGAAGTGTTCCATGCTAAAGGCCGTGACGGTAAGACGGAGATTTGGGGTACCATACATCGTCCGCGCAATTTCGATCCCTCAAAATCGTATCCTGTGATAGAGGATATTTATGCCGGTCCGCACGATTCGCATGTGCCTAAAGATTTCCATGCTATCAGTTACTACATGCAGTCGCTTGCCGAGCAAGGCTATATTGTGGTGAAAATAGACGGAATGGGAACGAACAATCGTTCGAAAGCCTTTCATGATGTGTGCTGGAAGAACTTGAAAGATGCCGGTTTCCCCGATCGTATTGCGTGGATACGGGCAGCTGCAAAGCGTTATAAGTATATGGATGTTGACCGTGTGGGTATTTACGGTTGGTCGGCTGGCGGGCAGAATGCGTTGGCCGCACTTCTTTTCCATCATGACTTTTATAAAGCAGCAGTCTCTTTTTGCGGATGTCACGATAATCGCATGGACAAAGTTTGGTGGAACGAGCTTTGGATGGGCTATCCGGTAGATGAGGCGTACAGTCGTTCGTCTAACGTAGATAACGCATCGTTACTCAAAGGGGCTTTACTGCTTGTGAACGGTGAAATAGACAATAATGTCGATCCGGCTTCTTCGCTTCAGGTAGCCGATGCATTGGTCAAGGCAAATAAGATGTTCGAACAAATTTATTTCCCAGGCAAGGGGCACGGTCTTGGTGGAAGTTATGAAATTCATCGCCTCTATGAATTCTTCAACCGTCATTTAAAGAAGTAATGAAAGCTTGTGAGAAAACGGTTTCCCCCTTCTTGTCCATGACGGAAGGGGGAAACCGTTTTATTATTGATAAATATCCTTTTTCCCTGCCGATAATGTGTTTTGCATCAACATGCAAATGGTCATAGGGCCAACGCCGCCCGGAACAGGGGTAATGTAAGCGCATTTTGAGGCCACTTCTTCAAAATGAACATCACCGTTCAATCGGAAACCGCTTTTGCGGCTGGTATCGGCCACTCGTGTTGTTCCTACATCAATTACTACAGCTCCTTCTTTCACCATGTCGGCCGTTACAAAGTTAGGGATACCGATAGCAGCAATTATGATGTCAGCCTGTCGGCATTCCTCTTTGAGTGTGGTACTACGACTATGGCATACGGTAACGGTGGCGTCTCCATATTCTTTTTGCATCATAAGTTGTGCCATGGGTTTTCCAACAATGTTACTACGTCCAAGAATAACGCATTTCTTGCCTGAGGTTTGAATACTGTAACGTTTCAATAGCTTGGGGGTTGCTGACAGGTAACAAGGCAACCCGATGGCCATGCGTCCAACATTGATAGGGTGGAATCCGTCGACGTCTTTCCGGTAGTCTATGGTCTCAATGACTTTTTGTGCGGAAATGTGTCTGGGCAATGGCAGTTGAACGATGAATCCGTCTACATCGTCATCCTCGTTCAACGCTTTCACTTTATCCAACAATTCTTGTTCGGTGATGTCCTCCTCGTACCGGATAAGCGAAGATTTAAACCCGCAGGCTTCACATGCCTTTACTTTGTTTGCAACGTAAGTTTCGCTTCCGCCGTCATGGCCTACCAGAATAGCTGCCAAGTGGGGACGTTTACCTCCGTTGGCCACTATGGTTGCAACTTCGGTTGCAATTTCCTGCTTTATCTTTTCAGAAACGGCTTTTCCATCAATTAATTGCATAGTGTCTATCTTTTGTTGGTTATTCTTTTTGCTAGTTTAGCAAAGATAGGAATAAAAAATGAAAGTTGAAGATACGGAATGGGTAAAGTGTAATTTCCATGTCCCATTATCGATGGGATAATATTCATAAAATAACGGAGAAGGCGATTGCTTTCTCCGTTATGCTTTGGGGTGTTATTTTTTCAGTTTAGGCATCATTTTGCCCATTTTACTACTGGTTACCATTTTCATCATTTTACGTGTTTGGTCGAATTGTTTGATAAGCCGGTTTACCTCTTGCAAGTTTGTTCCTGAACCTTTGGCAATACGTTGCCGTCTGCTTCCGTTCAAAATTTCAGGATTCGAACGCTCTTTCGGTGTCATGGAATGAATGATAGCCTCGATACTTTTGAAAGCATTGTCGTCAATGTCAATATCTTTGATAGCCTTGCCCACACCCGGAATCATGGAAGCCAGCTCTTTCAGGTTACCCATCTTCTTTATTTGCTGGATTTGATTCAGGAAGTCGTTGAAGTCAAATTGGTTTTTGGCGATTTTCTTCTGCAGGCGGCGTGCCTCTTCTTCGTCGTATTGTTCTTGTGCTTTTTCAACCAACGAAACGATGTCGCCCATACCGAGAATACGGTCAGCCATACGCGAGGGGTGGAATTGGTCGAAAGCTTCCATCTTTTCGCCGGTTCCCACAAACTTGATGGGTTTGTCAACAACCGTGCGGATTGAAAGTGCCGCACCACCACGGGTATCTCCGTCCAGTTTGGTGAGGATAACACCGTTGAAATCAAGGCGTTCGTTGAATTCTTTTGCCGTATTAACAGCATCCTGTCCGGTCATGGAGTCAACCACAAACAACGTTTCATCAGGAGTAATGGCTGCTTTGATGGCCGTAATCTCCTGCATCATCTGCTCATCTATGGCTAAACGACCCGCCGTATCCACAATAACCAAGTCGTGCCCTTTGGCTTTAGCTTCCTGAATGGCATGTTGTGCAATGCTTACAGGGTCTTTACTGTCGGGTTCGCTATATACGGGGACACCTATTTGCTCGCCAAGCACTTTCAACTGTTCGATGGCGGCAGGGCGGTACACGTCGCAGGCAACAAGCAGTGGTTTACGGTTCTTTTTGTTCTTTTGCCATAAAGCCAACTTTCCTGAAAATGTGGTTTTACCGGAACCTTGCAAGCCAGACATCAGTACAATGGCCGGATGTCCTTTCAAGGTCATCTCGGCTGTTTCGCCTCCCATTAAGGTTGCCAGTTCGTCGTGTACAATTTTCACCATCAACTGGCCGGGTTTTACAGATGTCAATACATTCTGTCCAAGCGCTTTCTCTTTTACTTTGTCGGTAAAGCTTTTTGCTACTTTGTAGTTGACGTCGGCATCAAGCAGTGCTTTGCGTACATCTTTCAACGTTTCCGCAACGTTTATTTCTGTGATTTGTCCTTCACCTTTCAGTATTTTGAAGGAACGTTCAAGTCTTTCACTTAAATTATCGAACATAGTTAAGTCTGATTCTTATGATTTTGGTCGCAAAAATACAAAAAAAAGAGCGGACAGCCGTGTTCGTTGTCAAGTTTTGTGTGGCAAAGATGTGTGGTGGCCGAATGAGGGTAGTTGTTAACCTTGATTTATCTATGTTTATTGTATGTTCAGAGGGCGGAATGAGCTGGTATTTTGTTTCGGTTTTTGTTCTGTTTATGATGGAATTGTTTCGTTTGAAATTATTTGTTTTGAAAATAAATT
>CABSGW010000066.1 GCA_902477365.1 uncultured Prevotellaceae bacterium | reverse complement strand
GGTAGATGTTTCAGCAGGTCATCAAGTGGTATTGCCTGCCGGCTCTGTGGTTCGTGTGAATGGATATGTTGAATCTGTCCAAGGAGGGAAAATGGAGTCTTTTCAAGGTGCAGTAACGGCTACGATGTTTGATGCAGAGGAGGTTGTTACCTGTAGAAATCAAGCGGGTGCAGACGAAGCATTTGTCTATAAAGACCGTACACGAACGCTATTTGAAGGAACCGATTCTGTGCGTCAAGGACGTTTTTCTTTGGAGATTCCTATTTCACATGAGATCAATTATACGGAGTCAACCGGACTTATCAGTCTATATGCCGTAAGCGAGGATCGACAGTTAACAGCGAATGGACGTTTTGATAATTTTGTGTTCGAGGCAAATGCTACTCTTCCAACAGATTCCGCTGGGCCGGAGATTTACCTATATTTGAATACTCCCGAATTTGTAGATGGAGGAAAAGTTAATTCAACTCCTTATTTTGTGGCCCATTTGAGCGATGAAGATGGAATTAATGTGTCGGGAAACGGAATTGGACACGATTTGGAACTGATTATAGATGGAAATGAGACGACCTCGTATGTATTGAACAACTATTATTCCAATGATTTTGGTAGTTATCAATCAGGTACTGTTCAGTATTCAATTCCTACCTTGGCTGCTGGTAAGCATCAGTTACTTTTCCGCGCATGGGATATGAGTGGGAATTCGTCTTCACGAGTATTGAATTTTGTGGTTGAACCCGGTCTTCGTCCTTCCTTACTCAATTTGGTGTGTTATCCCAATCCGGCTTCGGATGTGACAACCATTGTGATGAATAGTAACCGTCTGGCTACAAATGTTACTTGCCGTATTCAAGTGTATGATTGTCATGGACGTTGTGTGTGGCAACAAACTCTCACCAATAGTTCATTGGATGGGTATTTTAGAATGGAATGGAATCTGACTTCGACAGGAGGGGCAAAGCTTCCAGCCGGAATTTATTTTGTACGGGCGAATGTGGCAACCGAGGATGGCCGATCTGGTTCGAAAACGGATAAATTGATTATATTAGGCAATAAATAGCAGAATACCTAGTTATTAGAAGTAAAAGAATAATTATGAGAAAACGTATAATCGGAGTCTTCTGTGTTGCATTCGGTTTGGTATGCAATGTATTAGCTGATGACAATATAAAGAGCAAGTTTAATCCTGTTAGTACGGCTGTTGTTTCCCAAAGTATAGGACCGGATGCACGTGCCGGAGGTATTGGTGATGTCGGTGCAGCCACGGATCCGGATGTTTACTCACAAGCATGGAATCCGGCAAAGTATCCGTTTGCCATAAGTCGGGCTGGTTTGGCGGTCAATTATACACCTTGGTTGCGTAAGATCACCGATGACATTGCTTTAGCTTATGTTTCTGGTTATATGCGTTTGGGCGATTATCAGGCGCTGAGTGGTTCTTTGCGTTATTTTTCGTTGGGTGAGGTGATGACTTCCGATGGTGGACAAATGGCCGATGGTGATGGTATGACAATTAGTCCCTACGAGATGTCTGTCGATATCGCTTATTCTCGTATGTTGAGTGAAAACTTTTCGGCAGCGGTAGCTTTGCGTTACATGTATTCCGATCTTAGCGGTAATTATAGTGATGATGTTTCTCCAGGTTCAGCATTTGCTGCTGACATTGCCTGCTATTACAATAAGTACCTGGTGATGGGTAGTCGTGAGTGTCAATTGGCTTTGGGGCTTAATATCAGCAATATCGGTACAAAAATTAAGTATGGTGATGAGAATACCTATTTTATACCGACTAACTTGCGTCTGGGTGTAAACTATATGATTCCTTTGAATGAGTACAATCGCCTTTCGCTTTGTGCCGATATTAATAAATTATTAGTACCCACAATGCCTCGCCAAAGAGACGATGAGTCAAGCGAAGAGTATCAGGACCGTTTACAGCGCGATTATTTTGATATGTCTCCCATATCTGGTATTTTCAAAAGCTTTAGTGATGCTCCCGGTGGTTTTAAAGAAGAATTGGAAGAGATACAATGGGGAATAGGTGCAGAATATACTTACAATGATAAGTTTATTCTGCGTGCAGGATACCGTCATGAAAGTGAGAATAAGGGAGGCCGTAAGTTCTTTACCGTAGGTGCGGGGTTTCGTATGAATGTTTTTTCGGTGGATGCCGGTTATGTGATTGCTACAGCACCGACAAACCCGTTGGACCAGACATTACGTGTCTCACTTGCGTTTGACTTTGATGGTATAAAAGATTTGTTTGGACGTGGACGTTGATTGATATGAAAATAAGAGTTGGTTTTGGTTTTGATGTACACCGTTTGGTGGAGGGTCGTGAGTTATGGCTAGGTGGAGTGCGTTTGGAGCACGAAGCTGGTTTGTTGGGACATAGTGATGCCGATGTGCTGATTCATGCCATCTGTGATGCACTGCTTGGTGCGGCTCATTTGCGCGATATTGGCTATCACTTCCCCGATAGCGATGCGGCTTATCATCAAATAGACAGTAAGATCTTGTTGCGAAAAACAATCGGATTATTGGCTGAAAAGGGTTATAGGGTGGGCAATGTTGATGCAACAGTGTGTGCCGAACGTCCAAAGTTGAAACCTCATATAGATGCTATTCAAAAATGCTTGGCCAATGTCATGCAGATTGAGGAAGAAGATGTTTCCGTGAAAGCCACCACTACTGAAAAACTAGGCTTTACCGGGCGTGAGGAAGGTATTTCTGCTTATGCAACCGTATTGATAGAACGAGACTGATCATTTGATAGGTTTGGTGATTTAACATTCAACCCCTTGAGTTTTCTTATATGTGACTCAAGGGGTTGAATGTCTTTTTGTCGAAAGAAGCTTGAGTTATAGGTATAAGTGTTCGTTCTCTATCAGTTTTCTCACTTTGGCATGTAGTAAATCATCGGTCGCTTCTCCTTTTTTCAACCTTTCTCTTACAAGCGTGGAACTCACAGGATAGATGGGCAAATCAGCCATTATTACATTGGATGGCAATGTCTGGGGATCTATCTCATAACCTTTTCGGGGAAACAAGATGACGCGGTGGTTGGCTAGTATCTTTTCGGGATGTTTCCATTGCCGGAAGCACAACCAGTTGTCAGTACCGATGATGAGTGAAAATTGCCGTTCTGGATAGACTGTACGCAAGGCTTCCAACGTATGAAACATGTAAGAGGGGCGTGGTAATGAAAATTCAAAGTCCGAGGTCTTGATACAAGGATATTCCGTTGTAGCCAGCTGGGCCAACTGTAAACGTTTTTTCTCGTCAAGTAGTTCACAATTTGTTTTCAGTGGGTTTTGAGGCGAAATCAGCAACCACACTTCCTCTACATAGCCTTTTTGACATAGTGCATTGGCCAATCCGGTATGCCCCAAATGGATCGGATTAAATGAACCGCCAAAAATACCGGTTTCAGTCATTCTTCAGAAACTCCGTTACCACCTGTAATACTTCGGCTTGTGCTTTTTCTAAGTTGTCATTGGTTATGATGCAATCAAATTTAGAGGCAAATCCCAATTCAAACTCAGCTTTGGCTATGCGGTCTGCTATTACTTCCGGAGCGTCAGTGCCTCTTCCTTCCAGCCGTTTCCGCAATACGTCAATAGATGGCGGTTGAACGAAGATGCTTAAGGCACGTTCTCCATAGAACTTCTTGATGTTACAGCCTCCCACAACATCCACGTCAAATACAATGTTTGTACCGTCTTCGGCTTGTTGTTCCACCTGCGCTTTTAATGTGCCATAAAATCGGTCTTTATACACTTCTTCATATTCCAGAAAGTCGCCGGCTTCAATACGGGTCTTAAATTCCTCAGGAGTCAGAAAAAAATATTCTACGCCGTTTTGCTCGCTGCCTCGCGGAGCTCTGCTGGTGGCACTTATCGAAAACTGAAGTTTCAACTCCTGTTCCATCAAATAATTGATGAGTGTGCTTTTTCCGCTGCCGCTTGGAGCAGAAAATATGATCATTTTTCCTTTGTCTGCCATTGCCCGATATCTGTGTTACATGACGTTTAAAACTTGTTCCTTTATCTGCTCCAACTCGTCTTTCATTTTTACAACGATGTTTTGCATTTCGGCCTGGTTGCTTTTACTTCCGGTCGTGTTTATTTCACGTCCCATTTCTTGTGCAATGAAGCCAAGTTTTTTACCCTGTCCGTGTCCTTCCTCCATGGTTTTACGGAAATAGGCCAAATGGTTGGTAAGGCGTTGTTTTTCTTCGTTGATGTCCAGTTTTTCTATGTAATAGATGAGTTCCTGTTCCAGTCTGTTTTTATCGTATTCCACTTCAGGTATAGCAGCCAGACTGTCAACCAACCGTGCACGTATTTTCTCTACGCGAAGGTTTTCAAAACTCTCAATTTGCTTCATCAGCGCCGCTATGTTGTTTATTTTCTCCGTGAATTTTTGTTGAAGCGCAGCTCCTTCTTGTATGCGGAAGTCGGTTAATTTCTGCAATGCCTCCTGAATGGTTTGATTCACTACCGCCCATTCTTCTTCACTCAGTTCTTCTGTCTGGCTGGTTTGCATCGTGTCGGGCATACGTGTCAGCACGTCCCACCAATTTGTTGGTTCCGGAATCTGTTGTTCTTGGCTGATTTGTTTTATTTGCTGTATGTAGTTCCCTATAACCGAACTGTTTAGAACATTTGTAGGCTGTTCTTCCGTTTTCTCAACCCATAGGGTGAAGTCCACTTTGCCGCGTTCCAATGCTTTGGCTATTAGGGAACGTATTTCAATTTCCTTTTCGCGGTATGCGCTGGCAATACGGGTTGAAAGATCCAGATTTTTGCTATTTAGAGATTTGATCTCGATATGAATTTTTTTTCCTCCGAATAGGGCATCAGCTTTACCATATCCGGTCATTGATTGTATCATGATTTCAAATGAATTTTTATTTTTGCAAAGTTAATACTTTCTATTGATTCAAATTTGTTTCCTGCCTGTTTTCGTAGATGGTTTCTGTCTTTCGCTCTACAAAAGGGGACGTATGTTGTTTCAAAACAGCAGGCCTGCTATTTTTTACGGACTGGGCTTCTATTTTAAAACGACTGGGCATGTCGTTGTCTATTTGTTTTGTTTCCATAAAGTGATAATTCGAATCACGTTAGAAAGAAAAGCGGTGTAAAATAGCGCTTATCCGCAAATATCTTACTATTTTTGTAGTCACTAAATAAAACTATCCAACCAGAGTATGGCTTGCATTTTACATATTGAGACCACCACTAAGGTGTGCTCTGTGGCTTTGAGTCAAGATGGGCAGTGCCTGTTTGATAAAGCTGACTACAATGGACCGTCACATGCCGTATTGGTAGGTCCGTTCGTGCAGGAAACCCTTTCGTTTGCCGATAGCCATGCTATTCCGGTGGACGCAGTAGCGGTTAGTTGCGGTCCGGGCTCATATACCGGATTGCGCATAGGTGTTTCTACCGCAAAGGGTTTGTGTTACGGTCGTGATTTGCGTTTGATTTCAATTCCCACATTAGAGTTGCTGTGTGTTCCGGTTTTGCTGTACCACGATGATCTTCCGGACGATGCTTTGTTGTGCCCTATGCTGGATGCGCGTCGGATGGAGGTTTATGCCGCTGTTTACGACCGGGCGTTGTGTGCAGTGCGCAAAGTGGGTGCGGATGTGGTAACGGCAGATACTTATGCGGCATTTTTGGACCAGAGGCCTGTCTATTTCTTTGGCGACGGGGCGGCAAAATGCAAGGAGGTGATTCAGCATCCAAATGCTCGTTTCCTGGATGATGTTTTTCCGCTAGCAAGTAATATGCTTCCTTTGGCCGAGAAAGCTGTGGCACAGGAACGTTACGAGGATGTGGCCTATTTTGAACCCTTTTATTTGAAGGAGTTTGTAACTTCAACCCCTAAAAAACTATTGAATGGATTATAATACACAACGTAAACAATTGGTAATGCCCGAGTATGGGCGTATTGTACAAGAAATGGTAGACCATGCTCTGACAATAGAGGACAGAGGGGAACGTTTAAGTTGTGCCAAGGCTATTGTGTCCGTTATGGCCAATTTGTGTGCACAGCAACGCGATACGCCTGATTTCATGCATAAATTGTGGGATCAGTTGGCTGCAATGGCCAATTATCAATTGGATATAGACTATCCATACGAAATAACACCACGGAACAGCGATGCACGTCCTCCGCGTGTGGACTATCCCATGCAGTCTATCCGTTACCGGCACTATGGCC
Source organism: uncultured Prevotellaceae bacterium (assembly GCA_902477365.1). Lineage (GTDB taxonomy): Bacteria > Bacteroidota > Bacteroidia > Bacteroidales > Bacteroidaceae > Alloprevotella. The sequence goes on along the minus strand of CABSGW010000066.1, from coordinate 4,834 downwards.
ATTTGTTGGAGTCGTTAATGGATCATTTGCGCGACATGCCGGAGGGAGCAGAGCGGGACCAGTTGGTTAAACTGGTGGCCAATCAGATGAAACGAAGTTTGTCGGCGTGGAACAAGGATTCGATGGACGGTGAAAAGATTGCTGCGGACTTGGCACGTTACACAGACGGAAAGGTGCAGTTGGATTTAAATACGTTCCGATTCTCGACAGCATCCACAGCGGGAACGCAAAGTGCTCCGTCGAACGGAAAAGTACACATGCGCAGCAGGCGCAATAAACGGAACTAGGAACACGCTTCAGGCTTAATATCATCAACCAATATGGCTTCATTTGTAATACAAGGCGGTTATCCGTTACGTGGTGAAATTGTTCCGCAAGGGGCAAAGAACGAGGCGCTGCAAGTTATTTGTGCCACATTACTCACTTCGGAGGAAGTGCGTATTGCCAATATACCTGATATATTAGATGTGAACAACCTTATTGGTTTGCTGGAAGATATGGGTGTGTGTGTCACCCGATTGGCGAAGGGAGAATATACATTTTGTGCTGCTCACGTCAATTTAGGCTATTTGGAAAGCAATGAGTTCCTGCAACGTTGTTCCAGTTTGCGCGGCAGCATCATGCTCATCGGGCCGTTGTTGGCCCGTTTTGGCAAGGCCATGATAGCCAAGCCGGGAGGTGATAAGATTGGTCGTCGCAGGTTGGATACGCATTTTTACGGTATTCATAAGTTGGGGGCTGTTTTTCATGCTATGCCTGACAGTAATGTTTTTACCATTTCGGCCGATAAACTGAAAGGCACTTACATGCTGTTGGACGAAGCTTCGGTTACGGGTACGGCCAATTTGATAATGGCTGCTGTTTTGGCCGAAGGCACGACGACCATTTATAATGCGGCGTGCGAGCCTTACGTACAACAGTTGTGTCATTTGCTGAACCGGATGGGAGCTCATATAGAAGGAGTTGCGTCTAATTTGTTGACAATAAAAGGCGTGAATCGGTTGGCGGGTGCATCGCATACGGTTCTGCCCGATATGATAGAAGTTGGAAGCTTCATTGGGTTATCGGCTGTAATGGGGGGTGGGCTTACCATCAAGAACGTGGCTTATGACCAATTAGGCATTATCCCGGAAGCTTTTTGCCGTTTAGGTATCCGCTTGGAACGGAAAGGAGATGATATTCTTGTTCCAGAACAAGCTCATTACGAAATAGAGAGTTTTATGGACGGCTCGTTCATGACGCTGGCTGATGCTCCTTGGCCGGGGTTGACCCCTGATTTGCTCAGTGTGATGATTGTGGTCGCTTCACAGGCCAAAGGATCGGTTTTGATTCATCAAAAAATGTTCGAAAGTCGTTTGTTTTTTGTAGACCACTTGATTGAGATGGGGGCGCAAATTATTCTTTGTGATCCTCATCGGGCTGTTGTGGTAGGACATGATCATCAGGTGAAACTGCGTGGCGGACGAATGACGTCTCCCGATATACGTGCCGGTATTGCCATGTTGATTGCAGCATTGAGCGCCGAGGGTACGAGTTATATTAATAATGTAGAACAAATAGACAGAGGGTATGAGTGCATTGAAAAACGTTTGAATGCACTGGGTGCCCATATAAGACGCGTGGAATGATTCGGAATGAAGATGTATATCGCATAGGGCGTATTACCAAATACCGTGGTATTTGCGGCGAAGTGGAATTGTCATTTACGGATGATGTGTTCGATCGCGGCGAAGCAGACTATGTGATTTGTCGTATAGACGGCATTTTGGTTCCTTTCTTTTGGGACGAATACCGTTTTAAAAATGATTCGGTCGCGATCTTTAAATTTGACGGAATTGATTCCGAGCAGGATGCCAAACGACTGGTTGGCATTGAGGTTTTCTATCCGTTATCGTGTCGAGGTGAGTCGCCTGTTGAAATCACTTCGTGGTGTTTCTTTACCGGATATGAAGTGACAGATCTGCATCATGGTCTGTTGGGGACTGTCAGTGATGTTGATGAATCGTCAGCCAATGTTCTTTTTACGATTGTGGGTAACGATGACAATGAGTTGTTGATACCCATCCATCCCGAATTGGTGAAAGACTACGATACGTCACAGCGCACGATGGTTGTCGATCTGCCGGAGGGATTACTTTCATTGAATGATTAAAGTATAATGGAAAAAAAACAGATAGCAATATTAGGTTCAACGGGATCAATTGGAACTCAGGCTCTTCAGGTGATAGAGGAACATTCCGACCGTTACGAGGTATATGCTTTGACCGCAAATAATCGGGTTGATTTGCTCATTGCTCAGGCACGGAAATTTTTGCCGGAAGTTGTTGTCATAGCAAACGAGACGAAATATGCGCAGTTAAAAGAAGCGTTGAGCGATTTGCCGATTAAGGTATATGCGGGTTCGGAGGCTATTTGTCAGGTGGTAGAGGAACAGCCTGTTCAGATGGTATTGACGGCTATGGTTGGTTTTTCCGGTTTAAAGCCAACAGTGCATGCCATACGTGCCGGTAAGCAGATTGCTTTGGCAAATAAAGAAACGCTGGTCGTGGCTGGCGAACTGATACAGTCGCTTGTCACGGAATATAAGGCCGCAATATTGCCAGTCGATAGTGAACATTCAGCCATATTCCAGTGTTTGGCGGGCGAGACTGCTCAGATTGAAAAAATATTGTTGACGGCTTCGGGAGGGCCGTTTAGGACCTGTTCGATGGAACAGTTGCAGCATGTAACCAAAGAGCAGGCGCTGAAACATCCGCAATGGGAGATGGGGGCTAAAATAACCATTGATTCTGCAACCTTGATGAATAAAGGTTTCGAGATGATCGAGGCAAAATGGCTTTTTGGCGTCAATCCAGACCAAATAGAGATTGTCGTGCATCCGGAATCGGTAATTCATTCTGCGGTACAGTTTGTTGACGGTGCGGTGAAAGCACAATTGGGAGTACCCGATATGCGTTTGCCTATACAATATGCTTTTAGTTATCCAGAGCGTATCAGTTTGTCTGGTGAGCGTATCAATTTGTTTGAGCTAGGTAAACTGACTTTTGAGCAACCTGATTTTGAGCATTTCCGTTGCCTGGCGTTGGCTTTTGATGCGATTCGACAAGGAGGAAATATGCCTTGTGTATTGAATGCAGCCAATGAAATCGTTAATCAGGCTTTTCGTGAAGAACGCCTTTCGTTTTTACGGATGAGCGAGGTTATCGCCGAGACAATGAACCGTGTATCGTTTGTTCCTGATCCTTCATTGGATACTTATTTTGATACGGATGCGGAAGCCCGCCGTATGGCAGAAGAATTAATAACAGTTTAATAGATAGTAAATTAATGGATGTATTTCTAATACGGGCCTTGCAGCTCATTTTGTGTTTCTCCTTGTTGGTATTGCTTCATGAGGGAGGACATTTCTTTTTTGCTAAATTGTTTAAAGTACGTGTAGAGAAATTTTGTTTGTTTTTTGATCCGTGGTTTACACTGTTCAAGTTTAAACCGTCAAAAAGTGATACGACGTATAGTCTTGGTTGGCTTCCACTTGGCGGATATGTGAAGATATCGGGCATGATTGATGAGTCGATGGATACAGAGCAACTGAAACAGCCGGCCCAGCCGTGGGAGTTCCGGTCGAAGCCGGCATGGCAGCGTTTGTTGATTATGATTGGTGGCGTATTGGTCAATTTTGTGGTAGCGTTGTTTATTTATGCCATGATATTATTCCATTGGGGAGAGACTTATGTGCCGCTTCAGCAGATGGAACATGGTATGAAGTTCAATGAAACGGCGCAGGCGCTGGGTTTCAGGGATGGTGATATTCTTGTGAGTACCGATCGTGATAAATTGGTCCGCTTTGATAGTAACGAAGCGATAGGACATGTTTACCGTAGTTTATCAGAGGCTAAATCGGTTACTGTTTTACGCCAAGGAAAGCAAGTACAGATAGCTATGCCAGGGGACATGAATATGCTTACAATGATAAAAGAAGAGCCTCCCTTTGTTAATGTGCTGATGCCTTCTGTTGTGGATAGTGTGTTACCTGCAACACCGGCAGCTAAAGCCGGAATAAATAAAGGAGACCGTATTGTATCGTTGGGCGGTTATAAACTTTCAACCTGGAATGAGTATAATAGCGTGATGAGTCGTATGCAAGATATTTTGGCTACGGCCACTCCACAGGACAGTGCACGTTTGCGCAAAACGACAGTGGTTGTCCAGCGTGCGGACAGTGAGGCTCTTGATACATTAGCTATGACGTTGACCTCGGACTATCGTATGGGGGTGTTGCAAGCAAATGTTTTCAAGACTTATCCCAAGGTAACGAATCATTATACTTTCTTAGAGGCAATACCGGCCGGTATCAATCATGGATGTGAGGTGCTTGGCGGATATGTAGATGATTTGAAATACTTGTTTACCAAAGACGGTGCAAAAAGCATGGGTAGTTTTGGTACTATTGGTAGTTTGTTCCCCGCATCTTGGGATTGGTTGCGTTTTTGGGAGATGACAGCCTTTATCAGTATTATTTTGGCCTTTATGAACATATTGCCTATTCCAGCATTGGATGGAGGACATGTGTTTTTCCTGCTCTATGAGATTGTAGCCCGCCGTAAGCCGAGCGATAAATTTATGGAGCGTGCTCAGATGTTCGGCATGAGTTTATTGATGTTGCTGATGTTATGGGCTGTGCTGAATGATGTAATTCGTTTTGTTTTCTGATCAAAGAAGTAATACGTATTTTTTAATAAAGATCCAGAAGGAAAATACGTTTCAGATAACTATTAAATGCCGTACAAAGTCTATTTTAGATTTTTCTCGGTTTGACTTAACCGATTGAGAAATA
>CABSGW010000065.1 GCA_902477365.1 uncultured Prevotellaceae bacterium | reverse complement strand
CCTATAAAGGCCGTCGTGTCGCACTGCCTGACAGCTTCTTTGTTGACTTCACCCCCAAAAAACACATCTTGCAAACCACTTTTTAGACAGACCTTATTCACAACCTTCCAATCTCCAGTTTACAAACAGCAAACAAACCGGGCATCTCGTTAAAACGAACAGCCCAGTCCGTTTCAACAAGATGCCCAACATCTTTTTCTGTACCTCCCACATTGCACTCCTCCCACCTGCTCCACCTAATGTCCGCGTTTGAACCACACCAAAAAAAACGGATATCTGTTGGTTAACAGACATCCGCTCTTTTTTTATCTTACCCGTTCTCGTTGAAGAATCAGGACTCTTCTGTTTCACTGCTCTCAAAAGCTTTGATCAGTTTATCCTGTACATCACCTGGAACAAGTTCGTAGCTAGCAAAATTCATAATAAACGAGGCACGTCCGCCGGTAATCGAACTCAGCGTTGTTGAATAGTTCGACATCTCCTTCAACGGCACTTTGGCCTGCAACTTCTCGTAACCGTTTTCCGAACTCATACCAATAATCATGCCACGACGTCCCTGCAGGTCGCTCATCACATCGCCCATCTTTTCGCTCGGAACAAAGACTTCGACGTCATAAATAGGTTCCAGGATTTTAGGGGCAGCCTCCTTAAATGCCATGCTGAACGCATTTCTCCCCGCCAGCATAAAGGACAACTCATTAGAATCAACCGGGTGCATCTTTCCGTCATATACAATCACACGCACGTCGCGCGCATACGAACCTGTCAGCGGTCCTTGTTCCATACGACTCATAACCCCCTTCAGGATAGCCGGCATAAAACGGGTATCAATAGCTCCACCTACAACCGAGTTGATAAACACCAGTTTACCGCCCCACTCCAAGGGAACTTCTTCTTTTCCTTTCACGTTGATACGGATTTCCTGTCCGCCGAACTTGTAAACCGTAGGATCGGGCATGCCTTCGTAGTAAGGCTCTACGATCAAATGAACCTCGCCAAACTGGCCTGCGCCTCCACTCTGTTTTTTATGACGATAATCGGCCCGGGAAGCCTTGGTGATGGTTTCACGGTAAGGGATACGCGGTTCAAAGAATTCAATCTGCAACTTCTCATTATTCTCCAAACGCCACTTCAATGTGCGCAGATGGAACTCACCCTGTCCGTACACAATGGTCTGGCGCAATTCCTTGCTCTGTTCCACCACCCACGTTGGGTCTTCCTCGTGCATCCGGTTCAAAGCCACCATCAGTTTCTCGGTATCGGCCTCGTTGACGGCTTTAATGGCACGACTATACTTTGGATTAGGATATTTGATAAAGTTGAAACGGTTCTCGCTATTTTTATCGTTCAGCGTATTACCAGTCTTCACATCTTTCAATTTCACGGTACAGCCTATGTCGCCAGCAACCAGTTCCTCCACTTTGACGCGATTTGCTCCGGCACAAACAAACAGCTGCGCCATACGTTCTTTCGAACCGCGGTCTGCGTTGGAAAGGTCGTCCCCCTCGTGCACACGTCCACTCATCACCTTGAAATACTGCACCTCTCCGATGTGAGGTTCTACACCGGTCTTGAAGAAATACAAGGAAGTTGGTCCGTCAGAACTGGGGTTCACCGCCACACCACGCGTATTATGCACTGCCGGCATTTCATCGACAAACGGGACAACATTGCCCAAGAACTCCATCAAACGGCCAACGCCCATATTCTTTCCTGCGCAGACACAAAATACCGGAAATATGCTGCGGGTAGCCAATCCTTTGCGAATGCCCTCACGCATCTCGTCTTCGCTCAACGCTTCGGTCTCAAAGAATTTTTCCATCAAGCTCTCGTCATTTTCGGCAGCAGCCTCAACAAGTGCTTTATGCAGCTCCAATGCCTTGTCCATCTGGTCAGCCGGAATCTCCTCTATGATAGGCGTACCACCGTCAGGTCCCCACGTAAACTTCTTCATCAGGAGCACGTCTATCAACGTATTGAAATTAGGGCCTGTCTCTAACGGATATTGAACGGGAACCACTTTAGGACCATAAATCATCTGCAACTGCTCGATAATTACATCGTAATCGCATTTCTCGTCATCCAACTGGTTCACCAGGAAAATCACCGGCTTACCCAGTTTTTCCGTATAACGGAAGTGGTTCTGCGTGCCAACCTCCGGACCATACTGTCCGTTCAGCAACAACAAAGCCGTATCCGTTACATTCAGTGCCGTCATGGCTGCGCCCACAAAATCGTCCGATCCGGGACAGTCTATGATGTTTAACTTCTTTCCATTCCACTCTGTATGAAAAACAGTTGAAAAGACAGAATATCCATAGTCCTGCTCAACAGGAAAATAGTCGCTTACGGTGTTCTTTGCGGTAATACGACCGCGGCGCTTAATCTGACCACTCTCAAAGAGCAGCGCTTCTGTGAGGGTGGTCTTACCTGAGCCGTCATTTCCTAAGAGGGCTATGTTCTTAATCTCATTAGAATGATATACTTTCATGGTTGTATATTTTAAAGTTTGCCATTATGTAACAGGGCGCAAAATAGAAAAAAAACAGCACACAACAAACCTATCATACTATGTTATAAAACATACCAGCCACAACCCTTAACCCGTTTTTTCAAGAATATGAGCCATTTAACCCATCCAGTTCTTTCACAAACATTCGTACACGTCCTGTTTCGGACAGCCCTGCCTTTTTCGTATCTTTGCACTTTAGCAAAGATATACACGACAATGGCAGGGCTCTACTTACACATTCCTTTTTGCAAATGCCGATGCATTTACTGCGACTTTTACTCCACCACACAGGGGGCAGAAACGCGGAGACATTATATCGCAGCCTTGTGCAACGAAATGGCGATCAGAAAACAAGAACTGAAAGGAACCGTACTAGGCAGCATTTACCTGGGAGGCGGAACGCCGTCGCAACTGAGCATTGACGAGCTTCAAACCTTATTCCGCCAGATTGAAAGCCTATTCCCGATTGCCAACGACGTGGAAATCACGTTAGAGGCAAATCCGGACGACCTGACCGAAACGTACATCCAGCAGCTCCGCCGGTTACCCATCAACCGAATCAGTCTAGGCGTACAAACGTTCGATCCGCAACAGCTCGCCTTTCTAAGACGCCGCCACACGGCCCAGCAGGCCATATCGGCCGTCAAGCTGTGCCAACAGGCGGGCTTCGGCAACATAAGCATAGACCTTATTTACGGACTTCCCGGTCAAACGCTGGAAGCGTGGAGCAACGACCTGCAACAGGCGCTCCAACTCCACACGCCCCATCTGTCGGCCTATGCCCTGATCTACGAAGAAGGTACCGCTCTATGGAAGCTGAAAGAACAACACAAAGTGTACGAAGCTGATGACGAATTAAGCCTCAGCATGTTCGAACACCTTATGGACACAACCCGACAGGCCGGATTTGAACACTATGAGATTTCAAACTTCTGCCAACCCGGATACCGGGCCGTACACAACGCCTCTTACTGGAGCGGAGTTCCTTACATGGGATGCGGACCGGGCGCACACTCCTTTGACGGTACAAACAGACAATGGAACCAGAAAGACCTGACAGCCTATCTGCAAGTGAACGGCGACACCACCAAAGGATTGGCAGACTACGAGGAGCTAGACACACAAACACGCTATAACGACTTTATCATCACTTCGCTCCGTACCTCTGATGGATTGGACTTAGAACGTCTGGAACAATGTTTTGGAGATCGTTACCTGCAATACGCATTGAAAATGGCCCGTCCACATATAAAAAGAAAAGCGCTGGAGCTAATAGCTCCAACGCCTGCTTATGTGAGAGGGAAACTCCGCCTTACACGTAGCGGCCTGTTCCTGTCAGATCTGATTATGAGTGACCTGCTCGCCGTAGACGAGTAGTCTGCCACGGCTTTTATGAACGACCTCGTGCGTAAGTGATCTCATAAAAACATGGATACACAGAACGTGACGCGTCTTTTTGTCCCTCGCTGTGCGGAACAATCAACCGAATCATCGCAATTTCTTCATCCTCCGACACCTGCCGGCCTATATTGATATAGGCCAACGGATAGAGCCAACCCGAAGGCACGGCAGCCGAATAGTAGGTTTTCATGACCCCCGACACAAATGAGGCAGTGTAATTACCATAATTATTCTCACAGGTCATTACATCGGGAGTTGCAATATAATAAGCCGAATTATTGCGCGACTGAATGGAATCGCCCATAATATTAAACTCTATATACCGGTTGATAATGGTTGCATTATCTCCCTCCTTCAATTTTTCTCCCGGCCCTTTACGCACAATTTGCATATAAATACCAGTCCCCGGGAACAATACATATTCATTCTTTGAAACATCGGTCATACTGTCCTGTTCAATGAACTGTCGTTCTGTGATGGGGTTGATCGGTGGTACATGCAGGATGGTATCGCCCACGCTGTCAACCACACATACACCATTTCTTATGAAAGAAGAAATTTGGGAACGTTCCCTTTTTTTCTTGTCGGCATACGTATCGTCATCGTCGCAAGACTGTAACACACAACAGCTCACACACAATAAAGCCAGTAACCAACTTCCGTATTTACACTTCATTTTATTTGTTTTTTCGATGTTACAAAGATACGGATTAGCCTGCATATAAGCGAAATCCCACTTTGTTTTTGGCATTTTATAACGATTTCGCCCTCTATACCAACAAGGAACGATACGCATCAACCGCCTGTTCGGCTATTTTCATGGCTTCTTCCATTGAGCAAGCCAATTCGCCTCCGGACGCATTCAGATGTCCGCCCCCATGAAAGAAATCGGCAGCCATCTGGTTGCAGGGAAAATCGTCTACCGAACGCAGCGAAACCCGGATCACTCCTTTTTCAGCATCCTCACGCAAAAAGATAGACAACCTGTGTCCGCGTATGGACAAAGGTATATTTACAAGCCCCTCCGAGTCGCCTTTGATATAGTTAAACCGCTTCATCTCGCTGTCTGTCAAGGTAAAGACACTGGCCCGACAACCCGGAAAGAAATGCAGTTTCTCGTACAAGATGTATCCCATCAGACGCACACGTCCCCGCGAATAATTATGATACACATTCCGATAGATCTTATCTTTGTCGATACCTTTCGTCAGCAACTGACTAATGATAAAATAAATCTCACTGCGTGCCGAACTGTAAGTGAAGCCTCCCGTGTCCGTCATCATTCCACAATAAATAGCCGCCGCTCCGGCAGGACTCATCGTCCCGAAGCCACCCAACTCCCAAATCAAACGAAACACCAGTTCGCACGTCGAACTCATTTCGGGCAGGGATACGGCCAGACAGGCAAACTCCGCGGGGTAGAGATGGTGGTCAATCATGATTTTCGGTGCAACAGCAGCCGACACAACCGGACCAAACTCACCCAAACGCTTCAGATCGTTAAAGTCCAGACAAATAATCACATCAGCCTCATTTGTCCATCGCAGTGCTTGTTCTGGAGCCTGCTCATAGAGTAGAATATCCTCGCTTCCGGGCAACCAGGTCAGAAAATCGGGAAAAGCGTTGGGAACAACCATCCGCACACATTTTCCCTGCCGATTCAGGTAGTCGGCCATACCCAGACATGAACCGACCGCATCACCGTCAGGACCAACATGGGCACACAACAAAACAGAATGAGCCGATGCAAACAACTCGTCCCACAACACACGCTGCGTGGTATTCAATAATGGATTCAGCATAAGTTTTCTTACTAATGAGAAGCAAAATTACGCAAAAAATCCGAGTAACCTCTCCTCACGCCTTCTTTAGGGATAAAAATACGTAAAGAGGTTGCCCTGGTTTCAGGTAGCCATACGTCTTATGCTTCACCTTCTTTTTTCACACATAGCAAACCGCCCATGTGCATGATGATGTATGCTTTCCATTGCTTGAGCATATCCTCAAACTGTTCTCCTTCTTCCAGAAAGACCCGTGTGCCAAGTTCCTTGGTAGCAAAAGGAACGGTCAATAATGAGTAAAACGTGAAAAATATGAACCGGAAAGGCACCTGTTTAATCTTGCCGGCCTCCATCTCTTCCTGCAAACTCTTCATGATCATTCCGGCCGTTTCTGCCATTTGTAGCCCTTTAACTGTTTCAACCAAGTGATTCACATCGCGATGCATTTCACGTATAATGAACAAAGGCAAACACGGATTTTTTTGAAACACCTGATAATAGGCATCTATCACACTGCTCACACGTTCCAGTATCGGTATATCTTTCGACAGCAAAATGCCCTGTACCTTGGGCACAAAGGTCGTGATAATTTGCCCAAAGACGGCCTGAAACATTTTCTCTTTGGTCCGGAAATAATAATGCAGTCCGGGACGGTTAATACCTACTTCGGCCGCAATGTCACTCATACTGGTTTCCGCAAATCCGTTTTCAATAAACAAATGTTTGGCAACTTCAATAATTCTGGTTTCCAGGTCTTCACTACTGTTATAGGGAGCCATATCTTCTATTTTTTTAAATTTTCTGTAAACAACAACATTCTATTCGTGATATTGACGTCGCTCACCCCGCTATCAAAATCCAACGATAACAGATTGATATCGGGAAAAATTGCTCTGATGCGTTTTTCGATACCCTTCGATACGATATGATTGGCAATGCAACCGAATGGCTGCAAACTAATCGTATTCAGAATACCCTGCCGAGCATAAGAAAGGATCTCTGCCGGCAACAACCAGCCCTCACCAAACTGGGCATTCAACGATACAACCTCACGGGCTTCGGCGGCTTCTTCAAAAAGATCCCTGAATGGTATAAAATAGCGGAACGCATGCGCAATGCGGTTGACCTTTTTAATTTCCAGCGTCACCAACTTATAGCCCCAATCATACATGAATTCGGCCAGCGCCTTCCGCTCCATATGTGTTCGCACATTGACTTTCCGATTGACAAACGCCTGCATGAAAAAGTCGGTCAACACCGGGGGCACAACCTCGATACCATGTCCCACCAACCATTCAACAATATTTTTATGAGAAAACGGATGGAACTTTAAAAAGATTTCGCCCACCACCCCTACTTTCTTGCAGGGGACATCTTTGCACAAGGCATTAAATTCTTTCGCAGCACTACCTAACAAGCGGAATAATTCACTCGACCGACGCTGAGCGATAAGTACCGCCGCTTTCTCCAGGTAGGCATCTCTTAAGCGGGCGGATTGCCCACATTCTTTCTCACGTACCACCGATGCGTAATAAAATTTAGCGATCACATCGCTATAAAGGACAGCACGCAACGCTACCGGCAACACCTTAAGCCAATTCACCTTGAACCCCGGCTGGTCGTTCTCCATCGAATTACCGAAAGTCAACGAGATAACAGGCACATCACCATATCCGGCATCCACCAAAGCTTTCTTTATCAGAGAAATATAATTACTTGCACGACATTGGCCGCCGGTTTGGGTAATAGCGACCGCTGTCTCGGCTGGATCATAGGCTCCGCTTTTGAACGCTTTTACGATGTCACCTACAATCAGCGTTGCAGGATAACACACCTCATTATTCGCATACTTCAATCCCCAATCGCACGCCTCTGCATTGCTCATCGGTAAATTTTCAGCCTCATAGCCTGCCACTCCCAAAATGGCCGGGATCAACGGCGATATAAACGGGGTAAAAAAAGGAACAATCACCTTCCGCTTACGACATGCACGATCATAAACCGGAACGGTAACAAATTGTTGGGCGACAGCCTCTTTATCCTTTGTCTCATTGGCCAGCTTCAAGCTCTCTACCAGAGACCGTGCCCTCAACTTCATTGAACCGATGTTATTGATATCATCCAGCTTCAACAAAGTCAACGACTTGCCATGCCGCATCAACAAGTCACGCACCTCATCCACCAAAAAGGCATCCGGCCCGCAACCAAACGAGGTCATTTCCACAAACTGCACGGCATCGCCTTGCCCGGCGCACCATTGTGCTGCCTGCAATATGCGGTTGGGATAGGCCCATTGCCCCACAAAGTGCGCCTCTGTTTCACAAACACCTTTGCTACGCACAATGTCGTCCGTTATCACATGTATACCCATATCGGCAAACATGTCGGCCACCTTATGTTGTATCAACGGATCGGCATGATAAGGTCTTCCGGCCAGCAAAATCACCAAACGACCGGAGCTTTCCGATGCGTTCAAAGCCGTTTCATTAAGCCTTACCAATTCGTCCACGTAATCGGCCTGCGCCTTCTCTGCCTGTTCGAAAGCTCGTTTTATCACCTTCTTATCAACATCCAACCCTGTCAGATAGTCACGGCATTGCCTGAACAGCAACTCCCGGTCCTTGAAGTTTATTGCCGGAGCATCTACCGGAATACCGCACAAAGGCGTTCCTTTCACCACTTCCGAATACCCTGTAACAATGGGGCAGTTATAACTATTCTGTTCATTGGCCTGCGCCTCAAACACCACAAAAGGCATAAAGATACGGTCTACCTTTTTCTCCACCAGATATTGGATATGGCTATGTACCAGTTTGGCCGGAAAACAGATATTGTCCGACATCACCATACGGGCGCTGTGTTCATAACTCGCAAACAAAGACGGGGAAGAGAGTCGTACCTGGATGCCACAGGAAGTCAACAACGTATGCCAAAAGGGGTACTCCTCATACATGTTCAGACAACGTGGTATTCCTACCGTCAGTGTGGCATGTTCCACGTCAACGTTGCGATCAAACAACAACTGATTTTTTAGCTGATATACGTTCTGTCCCTTCACACTATCAGCAGCTCCATTCGAGTAGACTTTCTCACATTTATTGCCGGAATAATATTTCTTACCGTTATCAAACAAATACCGTACCACCATACAGTTATTCGCACATCCTTTACAATACAGGAACCGCGATGTATAATGAGCCTTACCGATAATTTCGTCCAAAGACACGGCAACTCCTGTATGCGACATGGCATACAGCGCACAACCGAAAGCGCCCATCAACTCGGGCATATCACAACGCGACACCTCCACTTCAGCCAACCATTCAATAACCCGCACTACGGCATCATTACGCATGGTACCTCCCTGCACTACGATATGTTTCCCCAATACCGATACATCTTTTATCTTCAACACTTTGTACAGGCAGTTCTTCACAACGGAATAGGCTAAACCGGCAGCTATATCGCTTACGGTAGCACCTTCGCGCAAAGCCTGTTTCACTTTGGAGTTCATAAAAACCGTGCAGCGTGTCCCCAAATCGCAGGGAGCCTGCGCACGGCATGCTGCAAGCGCAAAATCGTGAACGGTATAATTCAGTGTCTTGGCAAATGTTTCTATAAACGACCCACATCCCGACGAGCAGGCTTCGTTAATGTCAATGCGGTCTATCACTCCATTGTTCACAAAAATAGCCTTCATATCCTGTCCGCCGATGTCCAAGATGAAAGAAACTTTTTCATCCAAATAGTGGGCAGCCATATAATGAGCGATTGTCTCAATGATTCCCGCATGCAACTGGAAAGCCGATTTTATCAGTTCTTCACCATATCCGGTAGAACAACTGCCTTTTATAACCAGTTCCGCACCCTTTCGACGGCACGTCTCCCTCAATCGGTTCAATCCTTCCTCTACAGCCTGTATCGGGTTACCGCTGTTCCTATTATAATAGGAGAACAAAACGCGTGCCAGTTCGTCCGTCACAACAATTTTTGTCGTGGTCGACCCTGAGTCAATCCCCAAAAACACCTCTTGCCGCCCGGCTCTCAGTTCGGCAGTTTGTATGTGATGGCTGGAAATCCGCTGCTGCCACTGTTCATACGCTGCTTCATACTCGAAGATAGGTTTCAGCCCGCTCGTACCAACTGCCGGAATGTCACACTTCTCCTGAATCAGCGCAACCAGCTCCGACAGTTTATAAGGCTTATTTTCCATTACTTCCGCCAAAGCTGCGCCATAAGCCGGCAACAACGTCCCGTTCTCAGGCAAAATCACATCTTCCGCACGCAGGGACAAATAGTCTAGGAAAGCCTTTCTCAGTGCCGGAATGAAACTAAGCGGGCCGCCGCAAAACAAGACCGGTGGTTTTATGTCACAACCATGAGCCAGCGTAACGGTAGTCTGCACGGCTACGGCATGAAAGATGGAGGCAGCAATATCAGCACAATTCACATTTTTGGCTATCAGGTTCTGGATGTCTGTTTTGCAGAACACTCCGCATCGCGACGCAATCATATGAATCTGGTGTGCATCCATCGCCAACCGGTTCAGTTCGTCCACATCCACTCCCAGCAACACGGCCATCTGGTCTATAAAAGCACCCGTCCCGCCGGCACAATTTCCGTTCATCCGCAAGTCTTTGGCTTCAGCGTCTTTAAAAAACACCACTTTGGCGTCTTCACCGCCAATATCTATCATCGAACCTACTTCAGGATAGCGTTGTTGAATGGCTTTCGTTGCGGCTACCACTTCCTGCACAAAAGGCAATGCGCATTTTTCGGCAATCCCCATCCCGATCGATCCCGTCAGCTTGACCGAAACCTCGCAATCGCCCAAGACGGATCGCAACTCGTCAAAAAACAAGACTATCATCTCCCGGGCCTTGGCATTATGCCTTTCATATTTGGAGTACAATAGTTTGTGCCCCTCATCTATTGCAACCAATTTTGCCGTGGTAGAACCAATATCAATACCTATCCTAATCATAAAACCCTCATTTCAGCATTATCGTCTTACACTATTGTCAAACAACAATGCAAATGTACGCAATATATAAATATAGACATCCTTATCGCCTAATTATTAATCTATTTTAGAGATTAATACACCAACCGCCATTTGCAGATAAACTTGCCGAAAGCCACACAATGCCTTTGATAAAACAAGTTTTCTCCAAGAGAGTCCCTCTCATCTTTTTTTGTCACACATTAATAAGTAAGATGAAATGCACCGGATGAAGCCAGGTCATGAATCACATAACCGTGCCGCCCACAAAATTCCCTCCATTCCATCCGTTTTTCTCTGGAAAGTGACGCATCAAGCACAATGACACGCGGCTTAAAATGCACCGCCAACCGATCTGTTTCACCCCGGAAACGCGCACCGACATACAAAAAGTCGACCTTTAACGGCGACCCTACGGGCATCCCCGCCCAATCTCCCTTGGTCAACAACATTCCCACATGCTGCCCAAACCCAACCAGGCCATGTTTAATCCAGAACCCGCGTACCGAATC
>CABSGW010000064.1 GCA_902477365.1 uncultured Prevotellaceae bacterium | reverse complement strand
GAGACTGGGCATCTCGTTGCAACGAGATGCCCAGGACTTTTGCAGAAGAAGGATGTGTAATAAATGTTAAAAACGAGGACGGTCTGTAACTTTCCAGTTGCCCACCCGTCTTCTTTATGTAGAGCAATGAAAGAACTCAGTTTTCGAGACGATGTACTGCCGCTGAAGAATAAACTCTATCGGTTGGCGCTCCGTATCACACTCGATACGGCCGAGGCTGAGGACGTAGTGCAGGAAACCCTGATCCGTGTGTGGGATAAACGCGAGTCGCTTGCCGGAATACAGTCTATCGAGGCTTTTAGCATGACGATCTGCCGCAATTTAGCCTTGGACAGGAGCGAATGCAAGGTTTCGAAGAGCGAGTCGCTGGATGTATTGGCTATGGATGCTCCCGATACGGCGTTTACGCCTTTTGAGAGTTTGGACCGGGAAGACCGGTTGCAACGGGTGCACAGGCTGTTTGACGCATTGCCTGAGAAACAACGCACTGTGATGCAGTTGCGCGATGTAGAGGGGCATAGTTACCGGGAGATAGCCGGCATCTTGGGATGGAGCGAGGAGCAGGTGAAAATTGTTTTATACAGGGCCAGGCAACAGTTGCGCGCGGCTTATGAAAAAATAGATAATTATGGACTATAAATATATCGAACAATTATTGGAACGCTATTGGAACTGCGAGACATCGACGGCCGAGGAAGAGCTGTTGCGCACGTTCTTCCGGCAAACGGATTTGCCGGAACACCTGATGCGTTACCGGGATTTGTTCGTTTACCAGCAGGCATGTGCCGAAACGGTAGCTTTGGGTGACGATTTTGATACCCGTCTGTTGGCACGTGTGGAGCGTCAGTCTGTAAAGGCCCGCACCATTTCGTGGTCCAGCCGTCTGCGGCCTTTGTACAAGGCAGCGGCTGTCGTGGCCATTTTGCTGACATTGGGTACAGCCATACAGCATGCCATTCAGGGCGAAGACAGTGCGGCCGTGGCCGATTACAATTACGCAACGTATAGTGATACTTATAATGATCCTCAGGTTGCGCTGGAAGAGGCTTCTTCGGCACTGGAGCGTATATCGGAAGGGTTGCGTGCCACGATGGCGGCCGATAGTTTGCAGGCGTTGCAACAAACGGTGGGTACAAAATTGACGGAGTGATGAAGTGTTGTGTACGTTGTTTGCTCTTGATTTGTTGCGGTTGGCTGGCTGGCCTTCAGACCTTATGGGCAGGCGATAATGTAAGTGCCAATGCCGATTTTGCAGAACGATACATGCACGAACTGGGAAGCAAAGGCGAACCGTTGGAATATGTGACGGTTAGTCCCCGCATGATAGAAACGATGACACGTTATGCAAAGGGCGGAAAGAGCGGTAAGGATGCCGCGGCCAAGTTGTTCGGCCATGTGAAAAGCATGCGTATGATCACTTTGGACAACGGGGGAGCTGATTATTACCATCAGGCTGTGGGCTTGTTGAGACGGAATGCAAACCGTTTTTCGCCCTATCAGGCCGATACGTTGTCGCAAGAGCGTTTGGTGCATATCTGGGTGCGTCGCAGGGGAGAGGCGTTTGTGGAACTGGTACTGATTTCGCTGACGAATACGCAAAAGTTCGAACTGGTGGACTTGACCGGCGAGATGGACGAGCGGTTTATGAGAAAGCTTATGAAACTAAATAAAACGGAGAAACAAGAGAACTAAATTGCATATTAAAACAAACTGTAAATGGAAACTGGGAAGTTTCAATTCTCTCATTCTTTTAAATTACTGTAATGGATGATAACTTGGAGGAGGCCGCGAGGTTTCCTCCAAGTTGTTTTAAGGAGATATTCCTCTTAAGAAAGCGGTTTTGAGTCATTTAAAAGCTTTATCTTTGCTGACGGATCAAAGAAAAAAGCTATGAGACAGTCTGTATGGGCCGGATGGGGCGTGTTGCTTCTGCTGGTAATGAGTTTGGGCATTTCGGGGTGTGGCTCGGGTACAAAGCGTACTGCAACCGACTCTGTGGGAGTGGAAATACCGTTTCGCCATGCCGGTTTGATTCGTATGTACGACTGTGGTGCCTATGAAAAGGTTGTCGTGTCCGATCCTTGGGACTCTACGCGTTTGTTACATACCTATTTGTTGGTTCCGCGTGCGGATTCATTGCCCGAGGGGTTGCCTTCGGGTACGGTGTTGCGTGTGCCGTTGCAGCAGGTGGTGACGTTGTCGTCTGTCCATGCCGGACTGATGAAGCGGTTGGGTGTTTTATCCTGTTTGAGTGGTATTTGTGATACGGATTATGTGGTGGACAGTGTGGTGCGTAACAGCATCGAACAAGGAGAGGTCGTCGATATGGGATCGTCCATGTCACCTAATGTGGAACTTTTACTGCGTTTCCGCCCCGAGGCCATCTGGGTGTCTCCGTTCGAAAACAGCGGAGGATACGGTCAGTTGGACCGCATCGGATTGCCGTTGGTAGAGTGTGCCGACTATATGGAGCGTTCGGCGCTTGGACGTGCCGAGTGGATGCGTTTTTATGGTCGCTTGCTGGGGTGCGGCGAGCGGGCCGACTCGCTGTTTGCTGCGATAGAACAACGTTACCGGAATCTTTGCAGGTTGGCAGAGGGAGCGACTGAACGGCCTTTGTTGATGGCCGATCGCCGTGACGGTGCTGCGTGGTATGTGCCGGGCGGGCAGAGTACGTTGGGGCGGCTTTATGCCGACGCCGGAGCGCGTTATGCCTTTTCGGATTATGCTCAGTCTGGTTCGGTCAGCCTCTCCTTTGAGACGGTTTATCGTATTGCCCGCGATGCGGATGTGTGGATCATCAAATACGGGCAGCGAGAGCCTCTTACTTATAAACAGCTGAAGGCTGACTATGCGCCCTATGCCGGTTTTAAGCCTTGGCGCGAACAGAAAATATATGGCTGTAATACGATGTGTGTTCCTTTTTATGAGGAAGAACCTTTCAGCCCGGATCTGTTGTTAAGCGACTTAGTGGCTATTTTGCATCCGACGGTTTTACCGGATGCGGCGTTGCGCTATTTCACTCCTCTTGAGCCATGAGTGGAAAGCGTCCCTTGATGTGGTGCTGTTTCGCTACATTGCTGTTGGTTGTTTTGTTTGTGGCGAATTTGTTTTTGGGTTCGGTGTCTATTCCTGCAGCCGAAGTATTCCGTGCGCTTTCGGGTGCTTCGGATGCTGATGCCGGCTGGGCTTTCATCGTTCTTCAGTCCCGCCTCCCGCAAGCTGTAACCGCTTTGCTTTGCGGTGCTTCGCTGGCTGTGGCCGGTTTGCTGTTGCAGACAGTTTTTGCCAATCCGCTGGCCGACCCTTCCATCTTGGGTGTGAATGCCGGTGCAGGATTGGGTGTTGCGGTAGCCATGTTGCTGTTTGGCGGTAGCGTTGTGACGGCGACTTTTTCCTTGTCAGGCTTTTTATTGGTTGTCTTTTCGGCTTTCCTGGGAGCAGCTTTGGTGATTCTTGTGTTACTGCTCTGTGCTTCGGTACTCAAAAGTAACCTGATGCTGTTGATCGCGGGTATTCTGATCAGTTATATAACCGCTGCTGCCATTTCTTTACTGAACTATGTGGCTACCGCTGAGGGAGTCCGTTCTTATATCATGTGGGGATTGGGCAATTTCGGTGGCGTGTCGATGGCTCAGTTGCCGGCTTTTGTGCTGGTTTGTGTGTTGGCTTTAGGAGTATCCATGGCTTTGATAAAGCCGCTGAATGCCTTACTGTTGGGCGAGCATTATGCGGTGAATCTGGGTGTAAATGTACAGCGTACACGTGTTTTGTTGCTGGTTGTTACGGGTGTGTTGTCAGCTGTCACCACGGCTTTCTGTGGGCCCATCTCTTTTTTGGGTTTGGCAGTGCCTCATTTGGCACGTCTGTTCGCGGGTACGGCCAACCATCGTGTATTGTTGCCGCTTACGCTGGTATGTGGCGGTGTAACGGCTTTGGCGTGTAACCTTATTTGTACGCTTCCCTCTGACGGTACGCTTATTCCTTTGAATGTGGTTACTCCTTTGTGGGGCGTTCCGGTGGTACTCTATATTTTATTCAGGCAACGCGGCGACCGTACTTTCTTGTGAGGTGGCAGATGGCAGGATAAATAAAAAGGTTCTCGAATACAACACGCATGGTGCATTCGGGAACCTTTTCGATACAATGTAGACGGTTAGTTCAGGTGAGAACGTATCTTGTTTAAATACGTGGTAAGTCCCGACTCGTCTTTGTGGTCGATGATGTCTATTAATTCTTTCAGCTCGGTACGTATATTGGCAACTTGTCCGCTGGTACGCGGGTTGAACAATATTTCGCGTAATAGGCATTCGTCTTCGCTCAACACCCCTTTGGCGATGGCCATGTGGCGCTTGAACGTTGTACCGGGAGCGTCCTGATGCTTCATGACAGCAGCAAAGACAAAGGTGGAAACAAAGGGGATACTCAATGAATAAGCCACGGTTTCATCGTGTTCGTCAAAGGTATATTCGCGTATGTTCAGCCCCAGTTTTGCATACAGGTCTTTGAAGAAGATGCGTCCCATGTAGTCGCCTTCGCTAATGATGATTGCGTTTTCGGTACTCAGTGCTCCCAGGTTGGCAAACGTGGGGCCGAACATGGGGTGAGTAGATACGTAACGGAAACCACACTGCTCGTAATACGCCTGAATGCCGGTCTTTACAGACGAGATGTCGCTCAGGATACAATCCTGGGGAAGGTGTGGAGTCACGTCGCGAAATACATCAAGGGTATATTTCAATGTTACGGCATTGATAACCAACTCAGGCCGAAAGGCGTCTATTTCGTCCATGGACGTGAACCGTTGCGTATTGTACATGAAACGCAGGCGTTTGGGATCGATGTCAAAAACAGCAGTTTCGTGTTCAAAGCTAAGCAGGTCAACGAAGAACGAGCCCATCTTTCCGGCACCTAGTATTAATATTCTCATCAGACTACGGTTTGGGTAATTATTTGTTTATAATATCAATTTGCTGATGTACGCTCTCTTCGTGAATTGCTTCGAAGATGGTCTTTACAAAATCGGCACTCATGCCGCAAAGCACGCCTTGGGCACCGCGTTTGTCTAATATCTCGTTGTACCGACCGGTCTGTACGACGGTCATGTTGTGTTCCTTCTTGTATATCCCGATTTCGCGGCTGATGCGCATGCGGCGTGATAGCAGTTCGAGTATGCTGTTGTCGCATTCGTCAATTTGCCGGCGCAGCGCATCCAGGCTTTCGGTGGTTTGTTTAGACTCCCGTATGATGATGTGGTCAAGGATGAAGTCGAGCACGTCAGGGGTTACTTGTTGCGAGGCGTCGCTCCAAGCACAATCAGGATTGCAGTGGCTTTCGACGATGAGGCCGTCAAAGCCCAGGTCCATGGCCTGCTGGCACAGTGAGGCAATGAGTTCCCGCTTGCCGCCGATGTGGCTGGGGTCGCCTATGATGGGAAGGTTGGGAATGCGGCGACGCAACTCGATGGGAATATGCCACATCGGGAGATTGCGGTAGAGTTTTTTGTCGTAGGAGGAGAAACCACGGTGAATCACTCCCAGTCGTGTGATACCCGCACCGTTGATGCGTTCCAGCGCACCAATCCACAATTCCAAATCAGGGTTTACCGGATTCTTGATCAATACCGGAACGTCTGCGCCTTTCAGTGCATCGGCAATTTCTTGCACGGCAAAAGGGTTTGCTACGGTACGCGCGCCGATCCACAACAAATCCATGCCGGCCTCTAATGCCGCTTCCACGTGTTTGGCTGTGGCCACCTCGGTCGAGATGAGCATGCCCAGTTCTTTTTGTACCCGCTGCATCCATGGCAGTCCTTCCACGCCTACACCTTCGAATCCTCCCGGCTTGGTGCGCGGCTTCCATATCCCTGCGCGGAAAAGTTTGATACCTTGTTTACTGAGTTGGCTCGCGGTGTTCATCACCTGTTCCTCTGTTTCGGCGCTGCAAGGGCCGGCTATGACGAGCGGGCGTGTGGGCTCTACACCCGGTAAGTTTAATGGAGTGAGATTTAGTTCCATAGTTTGTATCTGATATATGATGATTTGATTATTTGTTGAATACCGCCTCAATACGCTGAAGCGCTTCGGCTATTTTTTCTTCTTTGGCACAGAGCGATATGCGGATATAGCGTGCGCCGTTGCTTCCGAATATAAAGCCGGGTGTCAGGAACACGCGGGCCTCGTGAAGCACGCGTTCGGTCAGTTCTTCTACCTGGGCGTAGCTCTCGGGTATGCGTCCCCACAGGAACATACCCACTTGCTCGGGATCGTAGCTGCAATGCAGTGTGTCCATGATGTGCCCCGCCAGTTCCCGTCTACGGCGATACGTTTCGATGTTGGCTTCGTGATGCCAGGCCGCATCGTTCTGGTATGCTTGTGCCGCAGCCAATTGCAGCGGGCGGAATGTTCCTGAGTCGATGTTGCTTTTCACTTTCAGTATCCATTGTACGAACTGTGCATTGGTGGCGAGCATGCCCACGCGCCATCCCGGCATGTTGTGGCTCTTGCTCATAGAGTTGAACTCGATGCAACAACCCATTGCACCGGGTATTTGCAGAATACTCAACGGTTTCTCGTTCAGAATGAAACTGTAAGGATTGTCGTTGACTATCACAATGTGATGCCGGTGGGCAAAGTCAACCAAACGTTGATACGTTTGCAGCTGTGCGTTAGCCCCGGTGGGCATGTTGGGATAGTTTGTCCACATCAGTTTGACACCACGCAGGTCCATGGCCTCCAGCTCGTCAAAGTCGGGTTGCCAGTCGTTCTCCGGTTTCAGGTTGTAATTCACAATTTGCACGCCTAGCAAGTTGCTGAGCGAGGTATATGTGGGATAACCGGGATTAGGTACAAGTACTTTATCCCCGGGATTGGCAAAAGCCAGTGTGACGTGCAGGATGCCTTCTTTTGATCCGATGAGCGGTTGGATTTCGCTCTTCGGATCGAGCGTGACGTTGAACCAGCGTTTGTACCATTGTGCCATGGCCTCGCGCAGTTCGGGAATACCTACCGTTGGCTGGTAGCCATGCACATCGCTGCGCCGTGCCTGTTCGCACAAGGTCTCAATGGTAGCGGCAGAAGGAGGCATATCGGGGCTTCCTATGGCCAGGCTGATGATGTCTTTTCCTTCGGCATTCATCCGGGCCACTTCCTTGCCTTTACGGCTGAAGTAGTATTCGTTGACCGTGGCAAGCCGCTCGGCCGGTTGTATCAGTTCGTCGGGTTGACTATTGTTTGATTGCATATTCGCCTAATATTTTAAGTTCTTTCGTTAAAGGAGTTATAGCATCAATACTTTGGTGGAAGCGGATATAGTCATCGTACACCACGTCCACGTAGAACAGGTATTCCCACTCTCTGCCGATGATGGGCAGTGACTGTATTTTGGTGAGACTAATCTTGTAGAATGAGAAGATGGACAACACTTGCGAGAGGCTTCCTTCCTCGTGGGGCAGTGCAAATACCAAGCTGCTTTTGTTGGCCTGGCGCACATCGCGCAGGATGTCTGCGCTCCACGGATCGCACAATACCAGAAAACGTGTATAGTTATGTTTGTTGTCTTCAATACCCTCTTGCAATATCTTCATGCCATAGATGGGGGCTGCATAGGCCGAGCAGATGGCTGCATGCCCGCGCAGTTGCAGGCGGTTGATGGTCTCGGCCGCACCGGCGGTGTCTTCCACCTCGACCACCTTCATGGAGGCATGGCCTGAAAGGAAACTGCGGCATTGTGCCAATGCCACGGGATGGCTGTTCACTTCCGTAATGTCGCTCCATTCGTCCTCGGGCAGGCACATGATGCTGTGTTCGATGTGTTGTTTGTGTTCGCCCACGATGGTGAGTCCACTGTCGCGAAGCAGTTCGTAGTTGTGCAGCAAGCTTCCGGCGATGGTATTTTCGATGGCCACCAATGCCAACAGGCTGTTGTCTTTCTTCATTTCGGCAAAGAGGCGTTCGAATGTTTCGCAGCATACGAGTTCTATTTCCTCACCTTGAAAGTAAGCATGGGCGGCGATGTCGTGGAATGATCCCTTGATCCCTTGGATGGCTATTCGCTTCATTGTTTCTGGTTCTGTGTCGTTATGAAAACAAAGAATCCCGCTTGGTGGAGCGGGATTCTGTTGTTCTATTGGGTTATTAAATATCTTTCTTGTTTTGGCATACAACGTCCCGCTCTACTTGTGGAGTAAAGTAAAAGTAATAAAAGAAGCAAAACGATGCAAATGCGATAAGATTCATTCTTTTCTATCTGTTTGAATTTCGCAGCAAAAGTACGGCTTTTCTGCGAACCGACAAGCAAAAGGCTTACTTTTTTTAGTTCGGAGCTTATTTTTTTTGACAACCGTCTGTTAACGGGGTTCCGTGAACCACACAGTGCAACAGCCCGGAGATTCACTGAATCCGCGGAAATAGGGAATCAGTTTCATCTCCGATTCGGGGGCCGGTGCGTCGGCCGGTGTGTTTTTGTGGAGGTAACGTTTCACGGTCAGCTCAATCACTTTCCGGTTTTCGCGGTCAAAGTTCACGTCAATGGGTTTTTCGGCATTTACGTAATAACCGTCCGCGCTGTCGGTCAGGCAATAGATCAGCGGGCCGCGCTGAAAGGCCACTTCCCCACGAACGTCTTTGTTGTGTTCCGTTTTGCGGATACGCATGATGGGCGTACGCATCACGACCTTGATAAAATTGGTCTCTTCGTCCCACACCTTGTCCACAACAAGGTAACCGTTCTGTATGTTTGCGGGTGTTTCTTCGCCGTTTACTGTCACCACAAAGCTGGTGGTGGGATTGGTGAATGCGAACCGGGCATCCGGTCCGGGCATCACCTCGTTGCGCATCCATCCCGGTATGCGCAGATGTACGATGGCATGCTTGTCTTTACCCCGCGGGCTGATGTAGAAAATGGTACTGTTGGACCACGGCCAACTGTTCATCTGCGAGAAATCCAAATTCAGACTGTCTGTCCGGGTATGGACAATTCCGCGCATGTACATATTTACATACAAGTGTTTACCCGCTGTGGCGTAGGCCATGGTGTGGACACCCTTAATCAGGTTGGCCGCCTTTTCGCGTGTCTCCGGGTCTGTCTCGGTACGCACTGCGGTGCGCAGGTTGTTGTAGAGGGCGCGCTCCATCACGTCCATGTAGCGCACGTCGCCCGTAGCCAGGAATAAAGGCCAGCTCAGTTCGATGGTCCGGATTGCCTCTTTGGCCTGTGAGCCGGCATGGGGCGTAAGCGGACCTATTCCCCCCACCAGGTTGAGCTGTGGAAGCCGCTTTTCCCATTCAGCCGCCAACCGTTTCAGTTGCTTGGGCTTTGTCAGCGGCATTTTGGGCGGAATGTAAGAGGTGACGGAGTCTATCAGTCTGGCTTCTTCGTAAGCGTCGTTCCAAAAGAAGTCACTTTGGTCAATACTGTCTCTGATAACCGGTTGCAGAGGTTGTGGCAACCACCTGACGGCGACGTCGGCTGACTTTTGGGCGGTCAGCACCAGGCACCAGGCACAGAGCAGGCAGGCACATAAAAAAAATCTTTTCATAAACACTTAGTTCGATTGGTTCTTTCGGGTTGTTTTAATGGCTTCGCGCAGTTGCAGGATGACCGGACGCAGTTCGACCGGCGTGCGGCGCGACTCCAGTATCTTTTGCAGTGCCATACGGTATTCCGGTTTGTCGGTAGGATAGTTCTGCAGCCACGCCAGGGTGGGTTGAGGGAACTTGACCATACACACCGATACGGCCCATGCCACGGCCATTTGTGCGTAGTAGGCGGTGGGCTGTAGTCCGGCAAGGCGTTGCAATACCGGCTGGACGTAGGTTTTCGTCACCAGAAAGTCGAGAGCCATGATCACGGCAAAACGCTGTTCGTACTCGTTGGGGGCGTCAAAATAGGGTTGAATGAAACTCCACACCATGTGGGGCGCTTTCCGTCCTTGCCGGAAGGCGGCGCAGGCAATGTCGCACAGCGCCCAATTGTCGATGTACGGCACATATCCCGCCAACAGGCGGAACGCCTCGTCGGGGGGCACGGGTGCTCTGCCGATGAGCAGCGCGCGCAGCAGCACTTCTTCGAACGTCCCGTTGTCCAGTGCTTCCAGCCATTGTTGCCATAGACCTTGCTTCACAACCTGTGCGGCCAGTTGTTTGAGCGCAGGGATGCGCACACCCAGCAACGGGCGGGAGGCACCGGGTTGCAGTGCCGTGCTAAAGTCCCGGTATCCGGGTTCGGCCAAAGCCTTTAACTGGTTGTGGATCTCGGTAGTTAAGTCGGTTTCTTTCATCGCTGCAAAGATACGTTTTTTGAAAGACTTGTCGGCATCGGTTTCCGCCGGTCCTTGTTTTTTAAGAAAAGTTTGGTACTGTGTATGCTTCGACCGCCAGGCGGATGAAGGCGACAAGCATATTTCGGCAGACTTGGCCCGGCATGTCGTTTTAACGGACTGGGCAGTCTCGCAAAACCGACTGCCCAGTCCGTTCACATCCTTTGCCTGCAGGTGTTGTCTGGGCCGGGAGGCGGACTGTTCCGTATTAAAAGCCAAAAGACCTTAAAACGCATACTCCTATTTAAAATAAGGGGCGGGTATAATCGCCCCATCCCAATAAAAATGGTTAACTTTGTGCGATATTTTAGATGTAAAAGGAAAACAATAAATTTTTAGTTTAGATGAATGTAATTACGAAAACCGTCGAATTGCCTGATGGACGCATCATTAGCATTGAGACCGGTAAGCTGGCCAAACAGGCCGACGGAGCGGTGATGCTGCGGATGGGTAACACCATGTTGCTGGCCACCGTATGCGGAGCAAAAGATGCTGCTCCCGGAACAGATTTCATGCCGCTGCAATGCGACTACAAAGAGAAATATGCGGCAGCCGGCCGTTTCCCCGGTGGCTTCACCAAACGTGAAGGTCGTGCTTCCGATTACGAAATACTTACCAGCCGTCTTGTTGACCGTGCCTTGCGTCCTTTGTTCCCTAGCGATTATCATGCAGAGGTTTTCGTAAACATTACGCTTTATTCGGCTGACGGCATGGACATGCCCGATGCACTGGCCGGTTTTGCGGCATCGGCGGCGTTGGCTTGTTCCGACATTCCGTTTGACGGCCCCATCTCGGAGGTACGTGTAGCCCGTATTCGCGGTGAGTTTGTTATCAACCCTACTTTCCAGCAATTGGAAGAGGCCGATATGGACATCATGGTGGGTGCTACCGAGGAGAATATCATGATGGTGGAAGGCGAAATGAAAGAGGTGTCTGAGCAGGATTTGCTGAACGCTCTGAAGGTAGCTCACGAAGCCATTAAACCGATGTGCCGTTTACAAAGAGAACTGTCGAAAGAGCTGGGCAAGGACGTGAAACGTGCCTACTGCCACGAGGTGAACGACGAGGCGTTGCGTGAAGATCTGCACAAAGCTTGCTACGATCAGGCTTATGCCATCGCAGCC